>JBBPZK010000021.1:0-6063 GCA_038199155.1 Rubrobacterales bacterium
GACCGCCGAGGGCGACAAGCGGGCCGCCATCCTGCAAGCCGAGGGCGCGAAGGAGTCGGCTGTATTGAAAGCCGAAGGCGAGCAGCGATCCGCCGTCCTGCGTGCCGAGGGTGAAGCCGAAGCCTACCGAAACGTCCAGGCGGCCCAGATCGAGATGACCGGAGCCCTCTTCGAGCGGCTCCAGAACAGCGACCTATCCCCCGAAGCCCTACGCTACCTCTACCTCAAGGCACTCCCCGAGATGGCGCAAGGTCCGGCCAGCAAGCTCTTCGTTGTTCCATCCGAGATACAGGACCTCGCCGGAACAATAGGCGCACTCGCCGGCGGCGCGAGCCTGGCGAGTGAGGACAAAGATAGCTCCGGTGACAACCCTAGTGATAGCTCCGGCAACGGTGGCAGTCGCCGCAGGGGTTACGAGTTGCCGGACGGCCTCCGGGAGCGCTAGAACGTCGAGACAGAGTATCCGATGAGCCCGGTCGAGGTGCCGGGCTCGAAGGGCTCGCTGCGGGACTGGCGTCTCGAAGACCTCGACTCCTACTCACGCTGGCTCATCCCCGGCCACTGCTGGCAGCAGCTCGACGGGCTGTACTACGCGAAGCCTTCGGCAGGACAGGTACGAGAGATCGTCCGCCCTCAAGCGTGAAGCAATAGAGGCAGGAGACTTCCCGACGCCGCGCGAGAACCTGGCAATAGCTCTCCGCGAGAGTGGAGAGTTCCTCGGTATGGTCACGCGGGCCTGGGAGAGCCGGGAGACCAACTGGCTCACGGTCGGCATCGCGGTCTTCGACCCTGCGTTGTGGGGAAGGGGCGTCGGATACGAGTCGCTCGGGCTTTGGAGCCAGTACCTCTTCGACGAGACGCCGGAGATTGTACGCCTCGACCTGCGTACCTGGTCCGGCAACGAGGGCATGATGCGCCTGGCGCTGAAACTCGGCTACAGCTAAGAAGCCCGCTTCCGAAAGGCGCGCATCATTGAAGGCGGCTACTACGACGGCCTTGGCTACGGCGTACTGCGAGAAGAATGGGAAACGCTGTGCCCGGACGGGTTCGCCATGCGTCTCGGGTAGAGTTTGGTGGCCTCGGCTGCGTTGCTATATCCTTATGATTTATGGATACGGGACCTTCACGAGGGGAAAGACAACCTCCCAGTCATGGACGGCGGATGAGAGCCGCACGCCCTGGCGGTTGGCGGCGCGAGTTGGTGGAGTTCGCGCTCATATTGCTGGTTGCTTTCGCGTTGGTCTTCGGTATCGTCAGGCCGGCAGTCGCGGCTCCTTTCAGGATACCGTCCGTGAGCATGGTCCCGACGCTTGAGGTTGGGGATCACCTGATCGTCAACAAGTTCGTCTACGACTTCAGGAAGCCAAAGAGGGGTGAGATCGTCGTCTTCGATGTTCCGTGGCAGTCGGATCCGCTCATAAAGCGGGTGGTCGGACTTCCGGGAGACAGCATCGAACTTCGTCAAGGCAAACTATTCGTCAACGGCAAGCCCCAGAAAGAGCCTTACGTCGTCAACCAACCCTGCGTCCCCGCCCGGCCTAAGACTTGCTCCTACGGTCCCGTGACCGTGCCTTCCGGCGACTTCTTCGCGATGGGGGACAACCGGGCCAAATCGGAAGATTCCCGCTATATCGGGCCGGTGCCGGAGAAGAACATAGAAGGTGAGGCAATTCTGCGGTTTTGGCCTCTCGGCAGGGTAGGAACGCCGTAACTCTTTAGCTTATAGCCAGCCGTTGTGTTGGGCGGTGCGCGCAGCTTCGATCCGGTTGCGGGCGCCGGTCTTGCCGATCGCGGCGGAGAGGTAGTTGCGCACGGTACTCTCGGAGAGATAGAGTCGCGAGGAAATGTCGTAGACGGTAGAGCCGTCGGCGGCGGCGATCAGCACGTCGCGCTCGCGGGGCGTGAGCGGGCTCGGGCCGCTCTTTAGCGCGTCGGCGGCGAGGTTTTGGTTGATGACCTTCTCGCCGGCGAGGACGCGCCGGATGGTGGCGGCGAGTTCTTCCACGGGACCGTCCTTGACGAGAAAGCCGGCAGCACCCGCTTCCATCGCGCGGCGCAGATATCCAGGACGACCGAAGGTCGTGAGGATCAAGACTTTGCAGCCGGGCAGCTTCTCACGCAGCATCTTCGCGGCGGAGATTCCATCCATGCCGGGCATCTCGATGTCCAGCAGGGCGACGTCGGGACTGGTTTCCAGTGCGGTTGGTACGACCTCGCTCCCGGAGCCGACCTGGGCCACGACTTCGATATCGTCTTCGAGGCCGAGAAGGAGGGCGAGGGCGCCGCGCATCATGCCCTGGTCTTCTGCGAGGAGGACCTTGATCAAGAGCCTTCCGACTCTCTATCCGCGAGCGGTAACGTGACCGTGAGCCGGTAACCGCCACCCGGACGAGGGCCGGAGACGAGCGTTCCACCGACGGAGTACGTCCGCTCGGCCAGCCCGCGCAGCCCGCTTCCCCCAGAAGTTTCTCCATTCGGGCCGACCCCGTCGTCCCGGATTTCGAGGATAGCCTGGCCCTCGCGACAGCGGCGCACGTCGATCTCGCAACGGTTGGCGTCACTGTGACGGATCACGTTGGTTACACTTTCTCGTACGGCCCAACCGAGCAAGGCATCCGCTTCCGGGGGCATGGGAGTCCCGGACTGCCGGACCGTGACTTCGATACCGGTATCCGCGAGGGCCGAGCGGGCGTTGTCGAGTTCGGTGGTGAGGCCGCGTCCCCGGTAGCCGGTGACCGCCTCGCGCACTTCTACCAGTGCCTGACGGCCCACGGCCTCGATGTCGGCGGCTTCGCGGGCAGCCGGGCCTGCTTCTCCCCTTTCCGCAAGCCTGCGTACTGCCTCGCTCTTGACCACAACGAGCGAGAGAGTGTGGCCGAGCAGGTCGTGCAGGTCGCGGGAGAAACGGAGTCGCTCCTCGGCGACGGCGGCCCTGGCGAGCTCCTCTCGAGTATCTCGTAACTCCCGGATTAGGTTCCTCGTCCGCTTTATAAAGACGGTCAGCAACCCACCGAAAAGCGGGCCGAAGAGCTGGTTTATGGTCTGGCCGATGCCCATCGACTGGTCCATCAGCGCCAAGACGCCCAACACAGCAGTCACGATGAACACGGCGGCTACGGCCTGCCTTTGCGGCAAGGCTACGGCGAAAGCCGGGGCCAGGAATATGAACAGGAGGAGCCAATCACCGCCGAAGCCGATAGAAGTCGCCAGGGTTATAAAGGCGAGCATGGAGACTGCGAACCCGATCTGCCGCGACTTCTCTGGGTTGCCGAAGGCCATCCAGAACACCCTGGCGTACAAAATGGCGTACGCGATGAGCGCCGCTGTCGCGAGGGCCACGGGATGGTAATCGCCGCGCGTGATACCTAGTGCCACGGGAGCGAGGATGACGAGCCAGACGCCGATCAACCCTATGCGCACCCACCCCTGCCGATGCGACCCGGACAGCAACCCTACGTCTCGTCCCGTCGTCTTTTCGGTACTCACTTTTCTTAGGACGTGCACCTTATACGCTCCCGGAAATTCATCGTCCATCAACCAGTATTTTAGCCTGCTCACGCACGAAATCCTTCTGCATGAAGGTGCGGCGGCCCTGCCGGATGTATGCTGTATGGCAAAGTCGTCGCTCGAAAGTATGGTCTGGGGCCAACAGTCAAACGCTCAGGCCGAACGACCCACCCGTCGGTAGCCGAGCACCGCGAGGGCGGCGAAGGCTACGCCCCAGGCGAGGAGTATAGTGGCGTCCGCCGTTGTCGGCGCGTGTCCGGCGACGACTTGCCAGCCGAGATCCGCGTACCGATTGAACGGCAGGGCGTGGGCCACGTTTTGCAGTGTCTCCGGTAGCAGTGATACGGGGAACCAGAAGCCACCCAGCAACACCCCGCCGAGGACCACCGCCATTGTTACCATCGACGCCGATTGGGCCGTGCACAGGTAACCGATAGCCGTCCCGAGCAAGGCGAACGGCATGATCCCAACCCACAGCAGGATGATGAGGGCGGCCCACTGCCCGGCGTCGAGCTGCACGCCGTAGTCGGCTACGGCGGCGAGGCACACGAACACTATGGTCGGCAGCACCACTACCATGCTGGTCAGGAGCTTTGCCGCTACCACTTGGACCGACGGAAGCGGCGTGGTACGAAGCTGGCGCACCCAGCCGATCGTCCGATCCTCGATGGTTCCGTTGACCAGTGAGAACGCCGCGAAGATGGCCACATAGCAGGCCATGCTGACCATGAACGTGAGTGCGGCGGCGGAGCCCTCCGAGTTTCCACTGGAAGTACCGAGGCTGGTGAAGATCAGGTAGAAGGCGACCGGCATCAGCACGGCCAACAGCAGGAATCGGGGGGCGCGGAGGACCCGCAGCACCTCCAGGCGGAGATAGGTGACCATTAGTTCTCCTCTCGTGTCGAGTTGTTTGTGGTGAGCGCGAGGAAGGCTTCTTCGAGTCCCGCGCCGTTTACTTCCAGGTTGCGTGGTGTTCCACGCTCGCCGATGAGGGTGACGACCGTCGCGTCGGAGTCGGCGCTTCGCAGGCTGGCACGGTCGCCGTGCAACTCTACCGAGACTACTCCGGGCAGCAGGTCGAGGCCTTCGGATGGGTTGCCGGCGAGGTCGAAGCTGACCGTTCGTCCGCCAACTGTACTTTTAATCTCCGCCCCCGAACCGTCCGCAATTACCCGCCCTCCGGCGACGACCACGATCCGGTCGGTGTTCGCGTCGGCTTCTTCCAGGTAGTGGGTAGAGAAGAGGATCGTACGCCCGGTGGCCGCGTGGAAACGCATGCTCTTCCAGAAAGCCCGACGGGACTCCACGTCCATCGCCGCTGTCGGCTCGTCTAGGACGAGCAGGTCCGGGTCTCCGGCCAGCGCGAGGGCAAACCGTACTCTTGCGGTCTGGCCGCCGGAGAGTTTGTTCGACCGACGATCGGCCAGATCCGCGAGTCCGGCAGTCGTCAGTATCTCCTCGACCGGCAGCGGCTCGGGGTAGAGCCCGCGCACGAAGGAGACTAGTTCTCTGACCTTGACGTTGGAAGGCAGCCCGGCTTCCTGCAACATGGCCCCGACTCGTCCTGCCGCAACAGCCTCATGCGGCGACTCGCCAAATAGACGTACCTCTCCTTCATCCGTCGGGAGCAACCCGAGGAGCATGCTTATGGTCGTGGACTTCCCGGCCCCGTTCGGACCGAGCAGCGCGACCGTCTCCCCGCGCTCGATAGACAGGTCCAGACTGTCCATCGCCTTGACCTCGCCGTAATTCTTCGAAACCCCGACGAAGCTCACGGCGTTAGTCGTTCTATCTATCTGCCCTCTCAGTTTCACGGGCTCCTTCTCCAACGTTCGTTTGTTCATCGCGTTTTCCTCTCCGTAGCTCTGGATATGACACGGGTTATTCTGCCCGGTGGATGGGAGAGCTTGTAGAGTCAACTGTCTATTCTTGACCGGTACAAATGTCACCGCTCCGTAGCAGGCCCGGAGTGTCTCTCGGTAGAGTGGAGGTTAAGATGTATGGAACGGTGTAAAAGCGGATTGAGGAGGCGCAGCTTGAACGTTCTGGTCAGTGGTGCAGGCGGTCTGATCGGGTTGGCTCTCGTCCCGGCCCTCGAAAACGAAGGCCATCGCGTCATACGTCTCACGCGTTCGGATTCCAGCTCGGATAACACCGTTAATTGGGAACCTTCCGAGGGACGGATGGACTATTCGGGTCTCGACGGTGTGGACGCCGCCGTTCATCTGGCGGGTGAGAACATAATGGGGCGGTGGACCCCGGAGAAGAAAAAGAAAATTCTGGATAGCAGGACCCAGGGAACCCGTCTGCTCGCCTCCGCCCTCGCCAGGATGGAAGAGAAGCCTTCGGTGATGGTCTGCGCTTCGGCGACGGGCTACTACGGCGACCGGGACGACGAGGTGCTGACGGAGGAAAGCGAGATCGGCTACGGGTTCTTGTCCCAGGTCGTGCGGGAGTGGGAGCGGGCGGCGGAACCGGCCCGCGAGGCCGGCATCCGGTTGGTTAATTTGCGATTCGGTATAGTCCTGAGCCCGGACGGCGGGGCTCTAGGCACCA
>JBBPZK010000022.1:0-7872 GCA_038199155.1 Rubrobacterales bacterium
GGACGTGATGCGCAGCGATGACGCTGGCGAGTCGTGGCGGGAGGTCAGCGGCGATCTGCCGAGCGACTTCGGGTTCCCGATCGAGGTTCATGCGCACGAGCCCGACACCATCTACGTCGTCCCGATCAAGAGCGACTCCGAGCACTTCCCGCCCGATGGTAGACTTCGCGTCTACCGCAGCCGGACGGGCGGGGACGAGTGGGAGGCGCTCACGCAAGGTCTGCCGCAGAGCGATTGTTACGTGAACGTATTGCGCGACGCGATGGCCGTCGACTCGCTTGACTCGTGCGGTGTGTACTTCGGCACGACCGGCGGGCAGGTCTACGCATCCGCCGACGCCGGCGACACGTGGAATCCCATCGTCCGAGACTTTCCGTCGGTCCTCTCCGTCGAGGTCCAGACGCTGCCATGATACGGGTCGTGATCCCGGCGCACCTGCGGACGTTGGCGCACGTCGATGGAGAGGTGCAACTCCAGGTCGAGGGCCCGGTGACACCGCGCTCGGTCCTCGACGCGCTCGAAGTCCGCTATCCGGTGCTGCGCGGGACGATCCGTGACCACGCAACGCAGGAGCGCCGGCCGTTCGTGAGGTTCTTCGCCTGCCAGCAGGACCTGTCCCACGACCCGACGGACGTCCCGCTGCCCAACGAGGTCGCGAAAGGCGCGGAGCCTTTCCTGATAATAGGAGCCATGGCCGGCGGCTAGCCCGGCAAAAAATGGAGGAGAATC
This sequence comes from Rubrobacterales bacterium, assembly GCA_038199155.1. Lineage (GTDB taxonomy): Bacteria > Actinomycetota > Rubrobacteria > Rubrobacterales > Rubrobacteraceae > JBBPZK01. Next base: position 730 of record JBBPZK010000022.1, read on the forward strand.
GGTGAAATACATGCTGCTGATCTACGGAGACGAGCAGGCCCTGAGCGAGGCCGAGCGGGAGCAATGTTACGGGGAATCCGCGCAGCTCGCGCACCAGATCGATGCGTCCGGGCAGTATCTCGCCGCCGCCCCGCTGTACCCTACCTCGACCGCGACTAGCGTCCAGATGCGCGAGGGCAAGCGACTCGTGACCGACGGTCCGTTCGCGGAGACGCGGGAACAACTAGGCGGCTACTTCCTGATCGACGCTGCGGACCTCGACCAGGCGATGTCCATCGCCGCGCGGATTCCAATGGCTCGCCTGGGAACCATCGAAATCCGGCCGGTAATAGAAATAGATGGCCTGCCAGGGGGATAGTCTTCGTCGCGGGTGTGAGCAGCGAGGTCGAGGGAGGCGGGCAAATGGAAGCAATCGAGAAACGTATAGAAGGCTATCTCCTCCAACTTTGATCAAGGCCTTGGAGGAGTGACCGAACGCTTCGTCGATTTCGGTTTTGCGGGCAGGTTTTGGTCAGAGACAACTTTGTCGAATCCTCGTAAGTTTCTACTTTCGACGCTTGCCTTTGTCCGCACCATACTTAGAGACGTCCTCGCCGACAGACGCGAGGAACCAGTGGGCGCTGGCGTCTCCGACGTATGCGAATTGCTTTGTTAGATCCTTCCTGACCGCTTCGAAGCCGTCGAAGGACTCCAAATAGTGTTTGAAGCCGTCATGCTCGCGGTCGAGATCTATCATCACCCGGGCGTTCTCTACCGTCGCCTCGATCTTGTTCTTGGAGCGTACGATGCCCTCGTCGGCGGCCAACTCGTCGATCTTGCCGGAATCATACGCGGCGACGGTCTCCGGATCGAATCCATCGAACGCCTGTCGGAATCCATCCCACTTCCTCTCTACCGTCGCAAGGCTGAGTCCAGCCTTAAAGATCGCCTTGGTAAGAACCTCCAAGTACCCCGCCAGTGCTTCCAGTTCTCGCACATTCATTTCCTGCGGCACGCTCTCTCCTTTCATCCGTAGTCGTCACGAACCACGCCGGAATTCTCGCACGACCCACCGATGTAATTCACGAGCCCGCGCGCGGTAGCAGTCACGCTGGAAGGCTCGTTCGGACCTGGACAGGTCTCGTGCCTTGGTCAAATCCGCGGCCACAGCGTCTTCCTCGACCCAGTAGCGGTTGGACAAACATTATGTGGATCGGACCGACTGGTAGCTCTACCAGTCTTCCGCCGCAGGCCCGCACACCCACCTCCCAGGCGGCATTATGCCGCCCCTTCGGGGTTGCTTAGCAACCTGGCAGGGACCGGGCTGTGCTCTCCCGGTCGTAAGAAGCGCGAAGCGTGACTCGGTGAGACGGGGCGCAGGCCGCTCCGGATGGTCGGATCTCGGCCCTCAGCGCAACACCTAAAGGCGGCGACAGTCTGTGATGCGGCCGACAGAGAAGCTGCCCGCCGCTCCTTGCAGCGCGGCGTCATCTCTCGCGCCACCGTGCACCCCGGCCCAAAAAGCCGGGCCGGGCAGCACTGCTCAACAATCGGCGATAGCTCTGAAAAACCCTGGAGAGCCGCAACTCTCCAGGGCGGCATGGCAGTCGGCCCTGATGGCCGACCCCCACGCCTGAGCGCACATCCGCGCTGTGCCTGAATTCGCTTCGCTGCCCAAGCGAAACTCCCTGGGGCGGGGCGCAGATCCCTCCGTAAACTCCGGGACCCCCGCCCCTATGCGAAACCACCGCCCAGAGCCTGAGCCACAAAAGCGGCCGGGGCTCGCGAGTGCGTTTCCCGAAGCCCGATCCCTCCAAAGCCCCCGCCGCCACCGATCTCCAAACTCCTCCGGGTGCCGCCCGCTGCGGTGCCGTCGCTCCTCGCGGTCGCCCCAGCGAAAGCGGCACGGACGGCGCGACGTGCGAGAGGGGGGTTTGGAACCTGAAAGAAGAACCAGTTCGGCCTTCTCCAAACCCCCCTCTCCCGCTCTCCCCCCAGAAAGTCACTCACCAGCCGCCCACGCTCCAACCCCCCGCCGGGCAAACACCCTAGCACCGCCAGTCGTCCTCGCAAGGGTCGGCCAAAAACTCGGCCAGCAAAAGCTGTCCGCCCTGGCGGGTTGCTCCGCAAACTTTTTCGCCTAAGCACAGCTTCCCCTTGCGCTCCCTTCGTGGCGGCGCTCTCTATCGCCCGTCTCGCAGGCGGGGGGTTGCGTCTTCGCTTCTTCGGCTGGCGGCTTTGTTGTCTACTTTGGAGGTAGTCCCCGTGTCTCTCATTGGTTTCTGTGGCTCCCGCTCTCTTCCCGCGTCTCAGGTCCCGCGTTTGACGGGTGTCGTGGCCTCCGTTCTCGCCTCGCGCCGCTCCCTGGCCGTCGGTTGCTGCGTCGGTGTCGACGCCGCCGTCGTTCGGCAAGCCCTCCGCGCTGGGTCCGCCGCGCGCCTCTCCATCTTCTGCGCTTTCGGTCCCGTGTCCCCGCCCTGGCTCGCCGCCCACGTCTCCGCTCCGGGCGCGTCCTCGTCGGTCTCCTCGGTCTCCGGCGTGGCCGCGGCCCTTGCCGCCGGTGCCTCCGTCTTTCCGTGGTCCGGGGGTGGTCCCACCGTCCCTATGGCCGGTCGCCTCGCCAGCCGCTCCGCCGCTCTGGTGTCGGCGGTGGCTTCGTCCGGTCCCGGCTGTGGCCTTGTCGCGTTTGTCTCTTCGGACTGCCCGCCGCACCTTCGGCCCTCCGCCTCGCCCGCCGTCGTCTTCTCCGGTCACGGCTCGGGCTCCTGGGGCTCCCTCGCCCTCGCCGTCGGTCTAGGGCTCTCCGTCGTCGTCTTTCCTTTTGACCCTTCCGGCTATGGCGCCGGTCCCGCGCCGCCTTCCTTCTGGGGTGGCCTCTGGGTTCCAGTCGAGCATCCTGGCTGGGTGGGCGGCTTCCGCTTCATCTCGGATTCTCGCACTTTGGTGTAGACACGAAATACCTGCAAAACAGAGTATTTAGTCGTTGGAATACCGTGAGGCGTCCGTATACTTGATGTACGCGGACACGCATCGCGAGACATAAAAACGGGCCGACGGTGTTGGTAGCACCCCGGCCCCGGACCAAAGGGAAAGGACCCCTATGGACACCATTACTGTAGCGCAGAGCATCGCCGAGAGGGTAGAGCGGGAACTCCAGCGCGTGGAGGCTTGCCGTCCGGGGCTCGCGTCGCGTTTGGAGCGGGCCGCCGACATCGTCGCGGCGCATCTGGCTTGTCGTCGTCAGCGCCTGATCCGGGTTCGGGTCTCCGGTGGCACGGCTCGGTTTCTAATCTCCGGCTCCGGGGGCGCGGTGTACGTTGTGGATCCGGCATCGTGGTCCTGCACCTGCCCGGATCACCACCGCCGGGGTGCCGCGTGCAAGCACGCTCTGGCTTGTTGGGCCTTGGCGCGGGTGGGGGGACCACCCGCCCGACACGCCGCCGGAATAGTGGCGGAGGAGACAGCGCCCTACGGCTTTCTGGAGGATCATGAGAGGATCCGGCTGGAAGCCGCCGACCACCCGGAACGCACACCCTCCGAGCACGAGGAGGCCGCCCGGCGCGTCGCCGTTAAGAGCTACCGGAAGGATTTGGCCCGCATCACCCGGGCCGCACGGAACGCCTACGACGACGATACCGCCGCCCGGTCGGAAGGAGAAACCCGATGACGGACGATCCGCGAGACTTTTGGGGAGAGCCCATCCACACCTACACCCGAGCCGAGGCCCTCGCCGACGGCGTCCTCGTCGATGTGACCGAAACCGCCCGCGAAGCGGGCTTCATCGTACCCGTGGCCCTCACCGTCGGCGTCTTCTCCGACGTGCGCGACATCCCGGCCTCCAAGCAAGGCTGCCAGGACCCCGAAGGACGGCTCTGGGATCTCCTGTACATGGGCCGCTTCGTCGCCGGTCGAACCGATGCCCTCGACCGTTCCGAAATTCTCTACCGCCTCCACATGGACCTCGGTCGTAAGCGTCTCTACACCGCCAAGCTCCACATAGGACCTGGCGACGCCCGCGAGCCCGTAGTCACCATCATGCGCCCCGAAAAGACTGACCATCAAAACCCGAAGGGGCCGGGGCTCTACGACCCGGGCCCCCGCACGGGATAAAGAGGAGTATTGGATGATGGACGAGATCGTCGAACGGCTACCCGACCTGACCAAAGAAGAGATAACGCTCCTCGAAGCTGCGCTCCACCGCGAGCGTCAGCGCCGAGCATCCGCCACCGGCGAGGCCCAGGACTCTCCCGAAGGCGAGAACCCCGCGCCGCTCGTCACGGAGGTTCTGGAGTACCGACCGCACGAGGACGGCTACCTGCAACTGGAGCTGCGCCGCTACGTCCGGCGCGATGGCTCCGCCCGGGCCCGCGGACCCTACTGGTACTTCCAGTACCACGAGGGCGGCAAGCGCCGCAAGCTCTACCTCGGCAAGACCGACGATCCGGCGAGTACTCTGGCCGCCAAGCGAACAGGGCTCTCGGGGGAGTAGGTTTTTCCCCCGAAAGCTATGTACACAGGATGCGAAGTACAGGTTTGTTGAGGTTCGCCTGAAACGAACCGTCCAAAATTGCTTGCTAGCTCACCGTCCGCCCGAAGCGCACCTCTGATGCTCCATCGCTCAGAAACGCGCTGATCTTGATACCCGGAATTCTTCCACCCTGAAAGTTATGTAGAAATCTGCCCGCACGGCCGACCGATCGTAAAGCGCGTGAAGCTCGCGGAACTGCTCCGCGAGTTCGGTAGAGCCTAGTCGTCTTCCGACATGTCCACCAGGGTCTGGCCCAGGTTCAGGATGGTCGGCGCCCAGAGTCCGACGAAGATACCCTCGCTGCGCCTGCCCTGCAGGAACAGAACCAGGGAGAGCACGATCGAGATTAGCGTGCCGCCTATATAAACTCCTCTGCCGCTCACGTTTTACCTCCTACTAGCTTACGAGCACGACTATATCCGCTCCAGGAACCTATAAACTGTAATAGAGGTCTCACGAACCGGAACGGGAGGGCAAACACTTGAAACAACGCAACGCGCGGAGGCCGGATCCCGGCGGGCGCTCTACTGTCTTCGGAACGAAGGGAGCGGTTGCCTGTGAGCATCCCCAGGCCGCCCTGGCCGGTATAAAGATTCTGGAAGCCGGCGGAACAGCCGCCGACGCCTGCGTCGCAATGGCCGCCGCCATGGCCGTCCTCTCCCCGATGTCCACGGGCATGGGCGGAGACGCCTTCCTCCTATTCTACGAGGCCGATACAGGACGGGTGATCGGCGCCAACGGCTCCGGCCGCGCCCCGAAGGCCGCCACTATAGACAAGCTGCGTGACCGGGGCATGGAGGAGATGCCCGAACGCGGCGGCTCGACCGTCACCGTCCCCGGCGCCGTTAGGCTCTGGGAAGATGCGGCTGTCTCTTTGGGACGCTTGCCGCTCGCGGACCTTCTGGAGCCCGCGCGTTCCTTCGCCGCCGACGGCTACCCCGTTCCCGAGGTCGTCGCCCGCTACTGGGAGAGCGCGGAGAAGCTGCTGAGTAGAAACGAGGCCGCCGCCCGCTGCTTTTTGCCGGAAGGCCGCGCCCCCGAGCCGGGAGAAGTCTTCCGCCAGCCGGACCTCGCGAACATCCTGGCCGCCGTGGCAAGCGACGGGGCGAACGCCTTCTACAACGAAGAGATAGCCCGGAGCATGGCGACCGCCGCACAGGAAGCCGGAGGATACCTTGCCGAGGAGGACCTGGCGGGGCACGAGACGACCTGGGTCGAGCCCATCTACACCGATTACCGGGGCGTGCGGGTTTATGAGATCCCACCGCCCGGTCAGGGCGTCGCAGCCCTCGAAATGCTAAACATTCTCGAAGGTTTCGACTTCACCGACCTCGACGCCCTCGGCGCGGAGCGCATACACCTCGAAGTCGAGGCGAAGAAGCTTGCCTTCCGCGACCTCCACGAGAAGGTAGGCGACCCGGAGTTCGGGGAAGTTCCGACCGAAGAGCTTACCTCCAAAGACTACGCCGCCGCCCTGCGCGAGCAAATATCCTCTTCCCACGCCGCCTCCTCTGTTTCTCCCGTCCTCGGTAACGACACGACCTACCTCTGCGCCGTGGACGCGGAGGGCAACGGCTGTTCGTTCATCAACAGCCTGTACATGGGCTTCGGCAGCGGCGTTGCCGCCGATGGGACCGGTGTATGCCTCCAGAACCGGGGTAACTCTTTCCGGCTGGTGGAAGGCCACCCGAACGCCCTCGAACCCGGCAAGCGTCCGCTGCACACGATCATCCCCGGCCTGGCTACGAGCGCCGATACCGGCGACCTGTGGGCCACGTTCGGGGTGATGGGCGGTCCGATGCAGCCCCAGGGTCACGCCCAACTCCTCATCAACCTCATAGACTACGGCATGAGCGCCCAGGAAGCCGTTGACTATCCACGCCACTTCCACGACGATGGCACTCTTCTCGTCGAGGGGCGTGTCCCGGAAGAGGAAGTCGAGAAGCTGCGGCAGCTTGGTCACGAGGTCGAGGTGGGGGAGGATTACGTGATCCCAACCGGAGGCGCCCAACTCATCCGCGTCCTGGAAGGTGGTGTCCGGGCCTGCGGCAGCGACCCGCGCAAGGACGGTTGCGCGCTGGCTCAGTAGCACTAGCTCAATAGGACTGGCGTGATAACCGCAAGGTCGCTATGCTTATCTTTTATTCGGTCTGACGGGGAGGTTCGGCGTGGCGGTGAAGTTTGGGGTTTTTGTTCCGCAGGGGTGGCGGATGGACCTGGTCGAGATAGAGGACCCGATGGAGCAGTATGAGGCTATGACCCGTGTTGCGAAGGTCGCAGAGGAGAGCGGCGCCTACGACTCGGTCTGGCTCTACGACCACTTCCACACCGTACCCGAGCCGACCATGAACACGGTCTTCGAGTGCTGGACGGCGACCGCCGGCCTCTCGCGCGACACCGAGAGCATCAAGATCGGCCAGATGGTCACCTGCAACGGCTACCGCAACCCGGCCCTGCTCGCCAAGATCTCCTCGACGATCGACGTGATGAGCCACGGGCGGCTCCTGTGTGGGCTCGGCGCGGGATGGTACGAGGACGAGTGGCGGGCCTACGGTTACGGCTTTCCGGAGGTCCCCGAGAGGATGCGCGCATTCAAGGAGTCCTGCGAGATCATCCACCGCATGTGGACCGAAGAC
>JBBPZK010000023.1:0-25920 GCA_038199155.1 Rubrobacterales bacterium
GACCACCGACCAGCGCCAGCAGGGATTCGAGAAGGGCCTCAAAAAGTACCCCGGCATCAAGTACCTCGGCACCCAGTTTTGCGACGACGACCCGACCAAAGCCGCCTCGATAGCCAGCGCGACCCTCCGCTCGAACCCGGACTTGAAAGGCATCTTCGGCGCGAACCTCTTCTCCGCTGAAGGCTCGGCGTCCGGCGTCCGGCAGGCCGGCAAGAGCCAGCAGGTGAAGATAGTAGGTTTCGATGCGGGACCGACCCAGGTAAAGGATCTCAAGGATAAAACTGTTGATGCGCTTATAGCCCAGCACCCGGCCCAAATCGGTCAGACCAGCGTGAAGATGGCCGTCGAGTACCTCAAGACGAAAAAGAAACCAAAGAAAAAAAAGGTCCAGACTGGGCTTACGATCATCACCAGGAGCAATATTGGCGACAAGAAGATCTCCAAGTATCTCTATAAGGCCCAGTGCTAGTTCCTGCCCGGCTGGACTTACGGGACCACATTTCCTGTTTTTCTCGAGGGCAGAGGGGTAAGATAACCTAGGGCAAGGAAGAGTGTTAGGAGGTCATGTATGTCCGGGTTGCTTACCTCGGAATCGGGTGGCAGGTATAGTCGGTTTGTATACGTCGCCGCCATTACTTGCGCGCTTGGCGGTCTGCTCTTCGGCTATGACACTGGTGTTATCTCGGGGGCTCTGCTGTTTATCAAGAAGGACCTTGGGCTCTCGGATTTCTTGCAGAGTTTGGTTGTTAGCGCCGTCCTAATCGGGGCTGTTTTCGGTGCGGGTAGCAGCGGCGCGTTGGCCGACCGATTCGGGAGGCGCAACATGGCTCTTGCGTCGGCTGTGATCTTCTTCGTGGGAGCCCTCGGCTCCGCTTTCGCCCCGTCGGTGGCGTGGCTGGTCATAGCCCGGATCGTGCTCGGCCTCGCGGTGGGAGCTTCGACCGTGATCGTGCCGCTCTACATCTCGGAGCTCTCCCCGACCAACATCCGGGGCGTCCTGACGGCTCTTTTCCAGTTTGCGATCACCATCGGCATCGTTATCGCTTACCTGGTGAACTTCGCCTTCTCCGGCTCCGGGGCCTGGCGCTGGATGCTCGGGCTCGCCGTGATACCGGCGGTGATACTCGGGGTCGGGATGTGGTTCCTGCCGGACAGCCCGCGCTGGCTCGTCAAGGAAAACCGAAACGATGAGGCGCGCACGGTACTAGGTCGCGTCCGAAACGACGAGGATGAGATCAACCGCGAGATGAAGTCTATGGAAGAGGCCGAACAGCGGGAAGACGCCGGCTGGGGCGAGTTGTTCAAGCCGTGGGTCCGCCCGATGCTCATACTCGGCATCGGTCTCGCCATGGGGCAGCAACTCGTGGGTATCAACACCATCATCTACTACGCCCCGACCATCATGCAGTCCACCGGGCTCGCCCCCGGCAACTCCATCCTCGCCACCCTCGTCGTCGGCATAGTCAACGTGATCTTTACCGTAGTGGCGTTCCTCCTCATAGACCGCATAGGCCGGCGTCCGCTGCTCCTGATCGGGCTCTCCGGCATTATCCTCGCCCTCGCGCTACTCGGCTTGAGCTACGCGCTGCCGAGCCTCGCGGGCCTACGAACCTGGCTCACGCTGGCCGGTCTCATCCTCTACATAATGTCGTTCGCGGCGAGCTTCGGCGTTGTCCTGTGGGTGGTCCTGCCGGAGATCTTCCCGCTCAAAGTCCGGGGCTCGGCCATGGGCGTCTGCACCATCCTACACTGGAGCAGCAACCTCCTCGTCTCACTCACGTTCCTCCCGCTTATCGGAGCAATCGGCGAGGCCGCGACGTTCTGGGGCTTCGGAGTGATCGCCATCGGTGCTTTCGCCTTCGTCTTCTTCCTGATGCCCGAGACGAAAGGCCGCAGCCTGGAAGCCATAGAAGCCGACCTGCGCGGGTTAGATGCGAGCAAGACGGAAGCAGGCGCCGCCTCTTCTTGAGCCGGCGCGAGATCCGGGCAGGCTTGATCTCCCAAATCCGGCGCTGTATCTTTTCGCCAAGCTTGCCCGGCTCGTCTGGCGACCTTGGGGATAACAAGCGCTGGATATACTTCGGTATTGCCGATTGGGATTCGTGGTCCGGGAAACGTGCGCGGGAGGGAATGTGGCTAGATCTATAACGCTTTTTACCGGCCAGTGGGCAGACTTGCCGCTTGAAGAACTGGCGGAGAAGGCCGCCCGCTGGGGCTTTGACGGCCTGGAATTGGCCTGCTGGGGCGACCACTTCGACGTGCGGGCCGCGCTCGAAGACGATGGTTACGTCGGGCGCAAGCGGGAGCTGTTAGAGAGTTACGGCCTTGGATGCTGGACCATAAGCAACCACCTCGTCGGCCAGGCCGTCTGCGACCATCCTATAGACGAGCGCCACCGAGGCATCCTGCCGCCGAGAATCTGGGGAGACGGCGACCCAGAGGGCGTCAGGACGCGAGCCGCCGAGGAGATGAAGGATACCGCCCGTGCAGCCGCCAGGTTCGGCGTCGAAACGGTGGCTGGGTTTACCGGATCGAGCATCTGGCACACCCTAGCCGGTTTTCCGCCCGTACCCCCGGAGATGATAGAACGCGGATACCAGGACTTCGCCGAACGGTGGAACCCTATTATCGACGTGTTCGACGAGGTCGGGGTCCGCTTCGCGCTAGAGGTACACCCGTCGGAGATCGCCTACGACTTCTGGACCACGCGCCGGACGCTCGACGCCGTCGGCAACCGGCCCGGCTTCGGGCTCAACTTCGACCCGAGCCACTTCAACTGGCAGTTCCTCGACCCGCTCGCTTTTATCCAGGAGTACGCGGAGCGCATCTACCACGTCCACTGCAAAGAGTCCGAACGGAACCTCGACGGCCGAAACGGCGTGCTCGCCAGCCACCTTCCCTTCGGCGACCTCCGGCGCGGCTGGGACTTCGTCTCCGTCGGCCACGGCTCGGTGCCGTTCGAACGCATCCTGCGCGCCCTGAACGCAGTCGGCTACGGAGGCCCGCTCTCCGTCGAATGGGAAGACGCGGGCATGGACCGCGAGTTCGGAGCCCCCGAAGCGCTCCAGTACCTCCGTCGACTCGACTTCGAGCCCTCCACCCAGGCTTTCGACGCCGCTTTCGCCTCCGAAGAGTAGGGAGAACAGAGATGGAGAAAAGCGAGATCGGGGTCGGGCTCATCGGCTACAAGTTCATGGGCCGGACCCACTCGAACGCCTACCGCCAGGTCGCCCGCTTTTTCGACGTAGACCTCGTCCCACGGATGCGAGCCATCTGCGGCCGAAACGAACCGGCGGTCAAGCAAGCGGTGGACACCCTGGGCTGGGAGGGCTACGAGACGGACTACCATCGCCTCATCGAACGCGACAACATAGGCCTGGTGGATATCTCGACACCCGGCGACTCCCACGAAGAGCTGGCGCTGGCGGCGATAGAGGCCGGCAAACACGTCTTCTGCGAGAAGCCGCTGGCGAACACTCTGGAAGAAGCCCGGCGGATGCGCGACGCGGCCGAAAAAGCCGGCGTCATCAACGTGGTCAACTTCAACTACCGTAAGGCTCCGGCCGTGGCGCTGGCGAAGAAGCTCGTGGAAGGGGGTCGTCTCGGTCAGATCCGTCACTGGCGGGCCGTCTACCTGCAAGATTTCATCCTCGACCCGGAATTCCCGTTGATCTGGCGTTTGCAGAGAGAGAAGGCGGGCTCCGGCGCCCTCGGGGACATAGGGGCGCACATAGTAGACCTCGCCCATCACATCGTGGGTCCAATATCCAAAGTCGTTGGAAGCACTGAGACCTTCATAAAAGAACGGCCCCTGGAAGAGTCGGGCGGCGCGGAGACCGGAAGAGTGACCGTGGATGACGCGGCGATGTTCCTGGCCCATTTCGAGAACGGGGCGACGGGTACATTCGAGGCGACGCGGCTCGCGGCCGGCAGGAAGAACCGCAACTCGTTCGAAATCAACGGTTCCGAGGGAAGTCTGGTCTTTGATCTGGAGCGGATGAACGAGCTGGAAGTTTATTTCGTAGAGGAGTCGGAGACGGCGGGATTCAGGCGGGTGATAGTGACCGAGCCGGATCACCCCTACGCCGGAACGTGGTGGCCGCCCGGACACATACTCGGCTACGAGCACACCTTCGTACACGCCATAAAAGACCTGCTGGACGGCATATCGGTTGGAAAGAACCCCTCGCCGAGCTTCGAAGACGGCTACAGATGCCATGCAGTCCTGGACGCCGTGGAACGCAGCGCCCGGAGCGGAAGCTGGACGGAGCCGGAAGGGACCTAAACAAAGCCGATCCAGTGATCTCGACACGGATACTTTTAGGAAGACCAGGAGAAAGACAAGCGGCCTATAGAAGGCCCGGCAGGGTGGCCGGTTGGGATGTAACATCCGGGCGTGGCGAATGTTCTGAGATCCATGCTCTCCATCTCCGGGGCTACCGCGCTCTCGCGGGTCACCGGATACGCTCGAACCTTTGTCCAGGCGGCGGTTATTGGGACCGGCGGAAGGGTGGCGGAAGCTTACACTTACTCGAACACGCTGCCCAACCAGGTCTACGAACTGTTCATGGGCGGGCTTTTGTCCTCGATCTTTATCCCGCTGCTTATCGAACGCCTCACCCACCATGGAGAGGACGACGCCCGCCGTCTCACGAGCGCGCTCGTTACCTTGATAGTACCTTTCCTCTGCGTGGTCGCGCTCTTCGGTATCCTGTTCGCCTCACCCCTCATAAACGTCGTAACCGACTGGAAGGGCTCCCCGAAGCTCTCGCCGGAGGAGGCGAGAAGGACGACGGAGCTTGCGGTCCTGCTGTTTCGGGTGTTCGCGCTCCAGATCCTCTTCTACGGCATCGGCGCGCTGGCGATGGGAATTCTGAACTCCCACAGGCGCTTCTTGCTACCGGCTCTCGCTCCGGTCCTCAACAACCTGCTGGTTATAGCCTCCTTCGGCGCCTACGCCCTGCTCGTAAGCACCAGGCCTGAAACCGCGATCTACGTCCTGGCCTTCGGCACCACGCTCGGGGTCGGGCTGATGTCTCTCGTGCTGCTGCCGGCGGTCTGGCGGCTTGGCTACAGACCGCATCTCGTATACGATCACCCTTCGCTGCTCCCCGCCGTCCGGCTCGCAGGCCCGATGTTCGTCTTCGTCGCGGCTTCTGTCGGCGTTCAGGCGGCAGCCAACTATTTCGGTTCTATCTTCAGCGGTGTATCGGACCTGTGGTACGCATTCACTATCTTCTCCCTCCCCTACGGTGTCTTCGTCGTCGCCATCGCAACCGCCCTGATGCCGGAACTCTCCGAGAGGTTCACCCTTGGAGACACGGACGGCTACCGCGACACACTCTCATTCGGTCTACGGACCATGGCTTTTATCGTGGTGCCGGCGTCGGTCGGGCTCATAGTCTTCTCACAGCCAATAATCGGCCTGCTCTACGAACACGGCAGGTTCACCTCGAAAGATACTGCAGCGGTCGCCGCGATCCTCACGGCCTACGGGGTCGGCCTGCTCGGCTACGCCGCCTACTTCATCCTGGTTCGCTCTTTCTACTCCCGCCAAAACACGAGGATACCGGCTGCTCTAAACGTCGTACTGCTCGTACTGTACGTGGTCCTGGGATATGCGCTCTCCCGGCCCTTGGGCATGGGCCTCCCCGGCGTAGCGCTCGGATTCTCGGCCGCTTACGCGATACTCTCCGTTGCGTTGCTCGGGGCGATGCGGCGGGAGATCAAAAAGATAAACGGCCGCCAGCTCTTTGTTTCCCTGGTGAAGATCCTCGCGGCGGGAGCTGTTATGTACGCGGTCGCAAACGCGGGTATCGCCTTTCTGGGAGTTGGGTCCAGCGCACTGGATCGCTTACTGATCCTGGCGCTTGTCGGGGGCGTCTCACTCGCCGCCTACCTCGCCGTGGCGTTACTGCTCCGTACGGAAGAGTTAAGCTCGGCAGTCACGCTGCTCAGAAGGCGTTCCGTAAAGGACACGCACAAGGAGAGCGGTTCGTAGAGCTTCACTCCGGGAGCTGACTCAACATGGGCCATCATCTGACGCATGAGTACAAAAAGAGGAGCGGGCCTGGCAGGATTCGAACCTGCGACACACGGCACCGGAAACCGTTGCTCTATCCCCTGAGCTACAGGCCCTTTCAAAAGCGAACCGCCCATAGATGGTACCTTACCGGACGGTCACCTTCAATCGGAGTGCCTTGTGAAAACCGGGGCCGGAGCGGTTAAACTACGCCGCACCCGATATGTACGCCGTCATCTCCGACATCCACGGTAACCTAGAAGCCCTAGAGGCGGTCCTCCAAAACATGCCCGAAGAGGTACAAACAGTCTACTGCCTGGGTGATGTGATCGGCTACGGTGCGAGCCCGAACGAGTGCTGCGATATCGTCCGGGAGGCTGGGATGCCTACTATCTCCGGTAACCACGACCTCGCCGTTACAGACCTCGAAACGGATCTGTCCTGGTTTAACCCTGTGGCCGCCGCGGCGGTCGGGTGGACCCGCGAACATCTGAGCGAGGAGAACGCCCGGTTTCTGTACAGCAGGCCGCGCACGATGCGGGCGGAAGGCGCGCTCTTCGTCCACGGCTCCGTCCGAGACCCGGACGAGTACATAATCAACATGGCTTCGGCGCAAGAGAACCTCGAAGTGCTGAAGAGCGAGTTTCCGGACGTTTCGGTCTGCTTTTTCGGACACACCCACGTCAAGACCATCGCCCCTTCGCCCAACGGGGTCAGAACCGTCAGCGGCGATGACGCGCTCGACCTCAGCTCGAACGGCCCCTACCTGGTGAATCCGGGCTCCGTCGGACAGCCGCGCGACGGCGACACCTTCGCCTCCTACGTCCTGGCGGAGGGTAATGACGAGAGCGGTGTGGAAGTGTCCTACCGTTTCGTGGAGTACGACATCGAACGGGCGCAGGAGAAAATACGGGCGGCCGGGCTGCCTGGAATGCTGGCCGATCGTCTGGGCGCGGGACGCTAGAGAGCGGTTAGCCGGAGCGTGGAGTTCTCTTTTCCAAGGCTCTTTACCGTTGAGGAAGCAAACGACCTGCTGCCCAGGATCCAGGCTCTGCTGGAGGATGTTGCCTATCATCGGGACGCCATGCGCGAGAAAGCGCCGCACCTGGAGCCGATCCTGGCGTCTTCTCTCACCAACGGCGGCGGCCGGGTGGGGTCCGAGTACGGGGTCGAAGCTTACAACCTATACCTTGCAGTGCACCGCATCCGGGAACTCGGCGTACTCCTGAAAGACCTCGACACGGGACTACTGGATTTCCCCCACGAGCGCAACGGCCACGTAGTCTTTCTCTGCTGGCATCCACCCGAGGAACGGGTCGAATATTGGCACGAGATCGAAGCCGGCTACCAGGGCCGCAAACCGCTCTAACCACCGTGAAGATAGTCCTCCAACGAGTCGGCAACGCATCCGTCTCGGTCGCTGGAGAGGAGATCTCCAGGATAGCCTCCGGCCTCCTGCTCCTGGTAGGAATCGCGGCAGGCGACGGAGAACCCGAGGCGGACTGGCTCGCCGCGAAGGTCTCCGGGCTGCGCGTCTTCGCCGACGAAAGCAGCAAGATGAACCGGAGCGTCGTAGAGGCCGGAGGAGCCGTCCTCGCCGTCTCTCAGTTCACCCTGCTGGCCGATGCCAGAAAAGGCAGGCGCCCGAGCTTCATGAACGCGGCCCCGCCCGGCGAGGCAGAGCCGCTCTTCGACTACTTCTGCGAGAGGCTCCGCGAGTCGGGCGTCCGCAGGGTAGAGACCGGCCGGTTCGGGGCGATGATGGACGTTGCCCTCACCAACGACGGGCCGGTCACGATAATCCTGGAGAGATAGCTTCTCCGGGACTATTCCTTTTCGCTGCTCTTGCCCCCGAAGAGCATCTTGCGGTGCTCCTCGTCCATCTCCTCCAGCGGACGGCGAAGCTCCTTGCCGACCTCGATGGCGCGTTGTACGGCGGGACGGTTCTTTACGCCCTCGTACCAGCGACCCAGGTTCGGGAAGTCTTCCATGCTCTGTCCCTGGTCGTCGTGGGAGATAAGCCACGGGAAGATGGCTATGTCGGCGATGGTGTACTCGCCTCCGGCGAAGTATTCAGCGTCAGCGAGGTGGCGGTCCATGACCCCGTAGAGACGGGCTGCCTCGCTAGTGTAGCGGTCGATGGCGTAGGAGATCTTCTCCGGCGCGTACTTGCGGAAGTGATGGGCCTGGCCGAGCATCGGTCCCACGCCGCCCATCTGGAACATAAGCCACTGCAAGACCTCGTACTTCTCGTGCGGTGACTGGGGGAAGAACTTGCCGGTCTTCTCCGACAGGTAGATCAGGATAGCCCCTGATTCGAAAATGGAGATCGGCTCCCCATCCGGCCCCTCCGGGTCCACGATGGCGGGCATCTTGTTGTTCGGGCTGATCTTCAAAAACTCTGGCTCGTACTGATCACCCTCGCCAATATTGACCGGAACGATGTTGTACGGAAGCTCGACTTCCTCCAAAAAGATGGCGGGCTTTTGCCCATTCGGAGTCGGCCAGTAGTAGAGATCTATAGGTTGCGCCACGGTTGTTCGCTCCTCTGTCTGTTTCTATAGCTCGATGCCACCCAGATGGCGACACTCCACAGAGGCTATCAGAAGCTGGAGATAAGTGGCGTGGCCGATGAGCCTACAACCGCAGTTACTCTATTCGGGAGACCAATCCCGGTAACCCGTGACCCAGGTTATCCCTTCCGGATCTCACTCCGTTGGTAGACCGTGACCCAAAGCCTCTACCTGTTCCTTGAATCCGGTTGCCAGGATCTGACTCGCCCACTCCTCCAGTCCCCAACATCCTACCGAAGGATCCAAAACTATCGTATTCGCCAGAGGATCAGTATCCCACTCTACAGGATCTATATGGAAACCGAACAGGCATTCGGGGAGAGATTCTTCCCGGAAAAGTATGTGTACAAAGTGTTCCGGGCCGGATCCATTAATCTCCACATCTTCCACGGTCACCCGATTACCCCGATGTTCGAGCAGGGTTTCTCCCTCGATGAACTCCTTTCGGAGAGCGTCCACCACGCGACGCTCATAATCTTCTCGTGAGATCCTTATCATTTGGCGCAGTTTATACTCTCCGTAGAGCGCCCTCTATGTAGATCGAAGCCGGTCTGGTATACCCTTCGCCCCGGATACGCTCTCGCAAAGCCTCACGACGCGCCCGAAGCCTCTCCCGACTTCGGACAGGCAGGCCCTCGTACTCTTCCGGTTCGTCTTCCGCCTGCACGACCAGATCCAGGTGCCGAATGCTTCGTGGGGGCGATACTCGCCAGCGCACGTCTTCCAGAACTTCTTCGTGCAGCGCGACTAGCCGCCCCGCCGCGCCGATTCCGTAGAATTTCGACCCTGACAACTCACGGGCAAGATCCCGCTGGAGCTCTTCGTCTTCGATCTGAGCAGAGGGCGTCTCGTCCACGAAGTCGGAGGTCGCGACCCGCCCACCCGGACGCGCCACGGCGGCGAGAGCGGCGAGTGCTTCGTCGGCACTCCGCTCCCGAACATCCAACTCGTGGAAAAGCCCGGCGGAGTAGATAAGATCGAAGACGCCTTTCTCGAACGGGGGATGAAACACGTCTCCGGCGACGAGACGCAACGGCGACGCGAGTTCTGCGTCCGGAAGGGACTGGTGCGCATCCTCTACGCGCGCCGGGTCTGCTTCGAGGGTCGTCAGGGAGCCGTGTTCTCCGATGCGTTGGCTCAGTCCTTCGAGCCAGAGTAGGGACGAGCCCCCAGCGTAGAGGACGTTCAGGTCCGTGATGTCGCCTAGAAGATCTAGTTCTTCGTCGCAGGATTGGATGAGGTCTTCTTCGAATTCTTCGCGTTGCTCCGGTGTAAGTGGATCTTGTTTGTATAATCTATCGTGCATGAAGGTTATTGTCGCAAGAGATTTGGTTAAGTACCACGGTGGCTCCCTGAAGATACTCTCGGGGGCCACACTCGCGGTTGAGTCGGGGGAGAAGATCGGGCTGGTCGGCCGCAACGGCGCGGGCAAAACCACCCTGCTGAACGTGCTCTCCGGCAACAGCGAACCCGATTCGGGCGGCGTTGAGCGGATCGGCGAAGCAAAGGTCAGGATGACCCCCCAGAGCCTGTACGCCGGTCCTCGCGGCCAACACTCCGTCGAGGAGGAGATCCTGCACGCTTTCGAACCCTTGATGCGGCGCGAAAAGGACCTCGAAGGACTCGAAGCCCGACTCTCGGACAATCCCTCTAACTCACTAATGGAGCGCTACGGACGGCTACAGAGCGAGTTCGAGCGGGACGGCGGCTATAGCTACCGGGCGCGGGCCGCCTCGGCCATCTCGGGCCTCGGCTTCGCTCCGGAGGACTGGAAACGTCCCGTGGGCTCGTTCTCCGGCGGAGAGCAGAGCCGCGTCGCCCTAGCCCGTCTGCTCCTCGAAGAGCCGGACCTCGTCCTGCTTGACGAACCGACCAACCACCTCGACCTGCAGGCGATCGAGTGGCTCGAAAACTTCATCAAAGGGGCGAAGTCTGCGGTGCTCGTCGTCTCGCACGACCGCTACTTCCTCGACTCGGTGGCGGACTCGATCGTGGAACTCGACAACGGCAAGCTCACCCGCTACCCAGGCAACTACAGCAAGTACGTCGAGCAGAAAGGTGCTAGAGACGAGCAGTTGGCCCGCAAGGCCAAAGCGAACGCCGAGCGCCGCGAGCAACTAGAACGCTTTATCGAGAAGAACCGCGCCAAGGCGACCAAAGCCCGCCAGGCCAAGAGCAAGCAGAAGCTGCTCGACCGGATGGAGACCATCGAAGCGCCGAACGGCGGCTCGAAGAACCTGCGGCTCGACCTCGGTGGAGAGACGGCGCGGGCCGGAAGGGTCGTTATGGAGCTGGAAGGCGTCTCCTTCGCCTACGACGGCGAACCGCTCCTGAAAGACGTGAACCTAGTCGTCGAGCGCGGCGAGCGGGTGGCTCTTCTCGGGCCGAACGGCACGGGCAAGAGCACGCTGATGCGCCTCGCAACGGGTGAGTTGGACCCGCGAGGCGGCTCCCTCCGGCTCGGCAACAACGTCACGCCCGCCTACCAGGACCAGCAGCTCTCCCGCCTGAACCAGGAGAAGACAGTGCTCCGGGAGACGATGGACGCGACGGGCCTAGACGCGCCGGAAGCCCGTGAGTTGCTCGGCGCCTTCCTCTTCTCTGGCGAAGACGTGTTCAAGAAAGTCGGAGCCCTCTCGGGTGGAGAGAAGAACAGGCTCTCGCTTGCCGAGATAGTCGTCAGCGGGGCGAACCTCCTGCTGCTCGACGAGCCGACCAACGACCTGGACATACCGGCCCGCGAAGCGCTCGAAGAGGCGCTGCTCGGTTTCCGAGGCACCCTCTTCTTCATCTCCCACGACCGCTACTTCCTGAAGAAGATCTCCCGTCGCATCGTCGAGCTAGAAAACGGGAGCCTCACCAACTTCCTCGGCGGCTACGACTACTACCGCTCTTACAAACGCCTAGACGACAAAGACAGCCCTAGGAAACCCCGCAGGCGCGTCCGCCCCGGACAGAACTCGCAACAGAGCGTCATCGCCACCCGCCTAGTCGCCGTCGAAGGCGAGATAGACGCCACCGAACGCCGCGTCAACCGCCTGGAGAAAGACCTCGCGACCTCCGAAGTCTACGCCGACGGCGAACGCTCCCGCAAAGTCGTGCTGGAGCACCGCCAACTCAAAGGCGTCCTAGAAGTACTCTACAAAGACTGGGGAGAGCTTCTCGGAGAAGCGGAAGAGGCCGGGCTGTAAAAACTACCCGCAAGAGTCGGGACGAGAGGATTCGAACCTCCGACCTCCTCGTCCCGAACGAGGCGCGCTACCAGGCTGCGCTACGTCCCGACTGAGGGTCCATTATAGCAGCAGGCATCCATCTGTCAGCCGGAATAGCGGACCCGTCGCAACAAGTACGGTCAGAAACTAAGAAGTGATTTCATAGCCTCTGCAAGCAGTTGAAAGACACTATTGACCAAAGAGCCCCCTCGCTGGCTCAGTCGCGCCAGGGCCGCGAGCGACCGTGGAGCAGCCACCATGCCGAAACAAGATGGACAGTGGCCGCGGCGGCAGGAGCGAGGCTCTGGGCCTGGTTACGGTAGCTCGCCAAGATCAGTGCGTCCGCAGCCTGCACAAGGCCCGACAAGATCAGAAAGGCGCCGAGCCAGTTGTTGGACCCGAGAAGTACCAGGACAACGACCATCATAGAGAGAGGCAGGCTCCGGGCGGCGAAGTACTTCGCGTAGAACTTGACCGCCGGGGTCACCTCGTCTCTCTCCGGCAGCAACAGCCCTGGGTTGATCACCGCTGCCATAGCAAGCCCGCCGGAAGCCAGAGCGGCCGCCACGTTGGCGGCAACAACCATCTTCCGAGTTTCTTCACTGGGGAACAAATGCTTTGCATCGACTCCTAGATATTTCTGTATACGAATCATTTGGACATGCTCGCATACGCGTATGGAAGACGCAACATCACCGAAACCACCGCTTTCTAGCACAGATGATTGCACACACTCTAGCCGAACTCTACAGTTTTGAAACCACTTCTAAACGGCTATAAACCCCGTGTCCCGGCTCGCATAAAGTTCCAGGGCGCCGGTTATGGCTTCGGCTACGGTGGCCGGGTAGTAAGGGTCGGAGGCTATCTCTAGCTCGTCGGGGTTCGTGAGGTACAACGGTTCCAGCATGGCGGCTGGTATGTTCGTCTCGCGCAGCAGGCCGTAAGAACGCCCGAACTCCCCGATATCGCAGGTCCCGAGGGCGCGGCTAACGCCGATTTGCGTGTAAGTGGCGGCCATTTGGCCCCGGTGGGAGAGGTAGCCGAGGCGCTCGAAGTAGAACGAGGCCGTTCCACAGGCTTCCGGGCCGTGGTGGTGGGCGTGGTGGATGGAGACGATCATCTTCGCCCCGGAGGTGTTGGCGAGGTACGCTCTGTCGGCGGCCGGGACCTCCCGGTCTTCGCTGCGGGTCAGAAGCACCTCTTTGGCCGGGAGTATCTGGACCAACTCCTGGGCTATCGCCAGGTTCAGGTTCGCCTCGGTTAGGCCGTTCTCGGCAACGTATCCGGCGTCGAGGCCTCCGTGGGCGGCGTCGACGATTATCGTCCCGGAGAACAGGTCGTCCGGGAAGTAGCCGTTGCTCTTGTCCGGGATCTGGTGTGTCCCGAGCGACTGCCCAGCGTAAGTTAGCAACACCTTGAAGACGGATCCATCGACCTGACCGTCTACCTCCAGCCCCGCATTCTTCTGGAAATCTCGGATGGCCCTCTCAGTCCTGGAGTCGAAGAGTCCGTTGACGGCGCCGGGGTCGAAGCCGAGGTCGTTGAGCATCCTCTGCAATTCCTGCACGTCCACCCCCCTGAAAGGCGGCTGGCGAAGGTAGAGGAGGCGGCCTCCGGGGTTGTACGTGCCTTCGACGATCTCCCGCCACGTAACAGGTCCGACCCGGCTGTCGGCGAGGATGCCGGACCTCTGCTGAAAAGTCTTTACCGCGAACTCCGTCCGGGGACCGAAGACACCGTCTATGCCACGGTTTCCGAGGTCCAGGCCCAATGCGTTGAGCCGGGTCTGCAAGTCGACGACTTCCCGGCCCCGATCTCCTCTCCGCAGCGTGCGCACCGTTTAGTCTAGCCTCCCCATCATGTCCCCAAAGCGACGTACAAAAGCGCCGGGCGGCTCCTCAAGACGCCCGGCGCTCCAGAATACTTACAGGCAGGTTCTGCCCGTCAATCGCTCAGTTCTCGACGATTCCGAGGATATCGTCGGCGTCGAGGATCATGTAATCCTCGCCCTCCAGCTTGATCTCGGTCCCAGAGTACTTGGCGAAGACGATGACGTCTCCCTCGCTGACCTTGACCCCGTCCTCGAACTGGCCCACTGCCACGACCTCGGCCGTCTGCGGCTTCTCCTTTGCCGTATCCGGCAACACGATACCGGAAGCGGTCTGCTCCTCACCGTTCTCGACCTGCTTGACCAACGCACGCTCTCCTAGCGGCTTGAACTTCACTAGATACCTCCTTGGATCTCTGATCTACTCACTTTTCCGGACCGACCCCGGTTTCCCGGAGCCCGCCCGAGATTGTAACTTCCCAAGTTACTTGGCGCAATCGCCTCTGGGTCTACAGCCGAAGCTTTAAAGCCCGAGCTGCGACGAGAGTTGGTTTTTCGGCAACGCGCCGATTGCCTGCTGAGTAACCTGTCCACTCTCGAATCGGGCGATGGTCGGGATGCTGGCTATGCTGTAGCTCATCGCCGTCTGGGGGTTGTCATCCACGTTCATCTTGACGAACTCGACGTCCTCCCGCTCTTCGGACAACTGCTCCAGGATCGGGGAGATCCTGCGGCACGGCGCGCACCACGGCGCCCAAAAGTCTACTATTACCGGCTTCTCAGCCTTTAGAACATCGCCCTCGAAAGTAGCGTCCGTAACCTCTAAAACAGCCATTCACAAAACCTCCGTACTAGAAAAACTTATGTTCTCCTTACCCCATGATTCTAGCACGCTACCCACCTGATTCCTGTCGCCGACGGCCTTTGCTCAGACCTGGTTTTCCTGGAGGCTCCTGCCGAGGATCTTAACGTGAACCTGCTCCGCAAGCTCCTCCGCCCGGCGACTCTCGAAGAGGCCAGCGCCCAGGGTTTCGGCGTTTGCGGCGGCGCATCCGGCGGCCAGCCGCGTCGCCTCGACCCCCGAAAGCCCACGGTGGAGGAGACCGGCGAGAAGCCCTCCCAAGTAAGCGTCTCCGCTACCGACCGTCGAGATAGCCTCAACCTGCGGCGCCTGCGCCGAGACGATCCCATCCCCTACGTCGAGGTAAGAGTGACCCTCCGGCGAGGTGATGCAGGCGGAAGCGGCCCCCATCTCCGCCAGAAGCCCGAGCGCTCTCGGAAAGTCTTCCTCCTCGATAAAGTCGAAGCCCGCGAGGCTCTCCGCCTCGTGCTGGTTAGGGCTCACGAGCGCCGGGCCAGACTTCAAGGCCGCCTTCAGAACCGTCGGCGTAGAGTCTATGACCGTGTAGAGGTTCCGCTCCCGCGCCCGCTGCACCAGCCCTACAAGAAAGCTTTCCTCCAGGTTCGGCGGGAGACTCCCGGCGAAAACGACCGCCGTCGCGTACTCCATCAGATGCTCGAAGCGCCGGGAAAATTCCCGCGACTCTTCGACGCTGACCTCTGGGCCGTACTCGTTGATCTCCGTCTGGGCGCCGCTGGTCGGGTCTACGATGGCCGTGGAGGTGCGCGACTGACCTTTTATCTCGACGAGATCGAATGGGATGGCCGCCTCTGAGAGGCCGTCACGGATGGCGTCTCCGTTGCGCCCTCCCGCGAAACCGGTAGCAAGGACCGGCACGTCCAGGGTCCTTAAGCTCCTGGCGACGTTTATGCCCTTTCCGCCTGCGAGCGCGACGCTCTCCGGCGCCCGGTGGCGTTGACCGAGAGTAAGACTCGGTACTACAAGGGTCCGCGCTACAGCAGCATTGAGGGTTACGGTCAGGATCATCTCTCTTTTTCCCTTCTCTATTCCCTACTCAAAGAGCCCCCCAACTGTATACCATACCCTCCTCCACACGGATGCTTTTTCGTACCCTTTTCGGGCCACAAGAGGACTCTCTCCAACGCGCTTCCCGCCCACCGTGACCGTGACACTGCCGAGCTTCCGTCCTTTCTTCGCCGAATCCGGCGGATTCCTTGTAACTTTCACATCGAGTTTCGAGCGCGAGTTTTTTTCTACCAGCGCGCTCACGCTCTTTTTCGCCACAAGCCCGACGGTTTTGTCCCGGCGGTAGGGAACGTCCAGCCCGGCGTAGCGTTTGCCGGCGTTGACGAGTTTTTTCCGGTCGTAGTGAGCGAAGCCGTAGTCGAGGGTTGCGGCGGCGTCCGGGAAGCGGTTCTCGTCGTCGAGGATCACCGCTATGTAGGACTCGTTTCCACCGGCGGCCGAGGCTACCAGGCTGCTGCCCGCCCCCGGCGTAGTGCCGGTCTTTACGCCGGTGGCCGGTCTGTAGGTGGAGAGTAGCTCGTTCGTGCTTTTGAGCGGTATTTGCCGGTCCTGGGTGGAGATCGTGGCCGAAGAAGTCGAGACTATCTTGCGGAATTCTGGGTTCTGGAGGGCTAGGCGCGTCATGGTCGCCAGGTCTTTGGCGCTTGAGTAGTTGTCGCGGGCGTCTAGTCCTATCGGGTTCTGAAAGTGGGTGTCCTTGAGCCCGAGAGACTTCGCTTTCCGGTTCATCTTTTCGACGAAGTTATCTACGCTGCCGCCGCCTTCGGATTGGGCCAGTGCGTAGACGGCGTCGTCTCCGGAGGAGATCAGGGCAGCCATCAAGAGATCCTGGACGCTCAGGACATCGCCCGGCAGCAGCCCGACGTTGCTGTAGAGCGGCTGGGCGTAGGAGGCGGCCTTTTGCGAGACGGTAACCCGACGGCTCAGGTCGCCGTTATCCAGGACCACGAGCGCTACCATGATCTTGGTCAACGAGGCGACTTGACGCCGGGCCGAAGCGTCGCTCCCGGCCAAATACTCCCCGCTTCTCACATCCACCAGCGCCCAAGACCACGCGCCTATCCTCGGCGCACCACTCTCCGGTGACGCTTCTTTTGAAGGAGGCTGGGTGGCGGTCGTGGCGGTCGTCGTGGCGGATTGTTGCGAGAGGGCGTCATCCGCTCCTACAGAGAGGAGGAGCATGAACGCGAACGTCAAGGTGGTTGCAAGGGCGAGCGCAGCGGCTGTTTTTGTGGATCTGGTATTCAAAAGTCTCCGATTTTGAAAGTTACGTCAGCGGAGGTTACAGAAAGTCGCCGCCGGGGACAAGGGAATAAGGGGAAGATATAATCACGGCCTATGCCTCGTCACGCCGAGTCCCGCCCAGTAGAGAGTCCATGATGGCGCGTTTGGTATTGGTGACCTTCCTCGTGCTCGTCGCGGCTGTCGCGTACCGTTCTTTCGGTAGCCCGGAGACGGCAACCGGGACGCTCACCCTCGCCCAACCAGCCCCTAACATTGGAGAAAAGGCTTCCGGTTTCACGGCGGAGAGCGTAGACGGAAAGACATTCAAACTTTCAGATAAAGGGGTCTGCGTGCTCACCTTCTGGAGTTCTTTAAACTGGTACTCGGACCAGTCGCGCCCCGCGTTTGCCAAACTGGCCCGGAAGTACGATAAGTCGGATGTCGCCTTCGCCGCCGTGTACGAGAGTGGTGTGATGGGGGACGGCGGTGGCGCGCCCTACACCGTGCTCCGCGACTCGACCGGCAGGCTCGCTTCTTTGTACAACGTAAAGCGAGTGCCGAGGCTTTTCCTGATCCGGAACGGCAAAGTGGCCCTGGTTCAGAATAACTACTTGGACGAAGAGAACTTGAAGTCCCTCAAGAAAAGTATAAAAGAAGCGCTGAACAAAGAGAAGTAGACCAACGAACTCCATACTGAAAGGAAGCAAATAATATGACGCGAGAGAGTGCTATACGATTTATTGGGGCCGTGGTGGCGCTGGCGACCGTGATCGTAACGGTCGCGGCCCTTATCAACCTTGCAGCCTCCTAGCACAGGGCTACTCTAAAGACCTTTTCTACAGGTGGGCGCCTATGGACCTCAGATCCTCCTTGGCCCGCCGGGCCGCCGTCCTCGCGGCTTCCCGGTAACCTCCGCCCTCGGCGTTCTCGTAGGCGTAGATGATCCCCCGGCTGCTGTTTACGAGCACCCCCGCTCCCCTGGCGTCTAGCAGAGAGCGTATCGAAGAAACGCCACCGCCTTGCGCGCCGTATCCCGGAGTCAGGAAGAGCGTTTCGGGCAACAACTCCCGCACCCGCCGCCCGACCTCGGGACGGGTGGCGCCGACGACCGCCCCGGCGTCCGAGTAGGCGCTCTCCTCCGCTCGTTCCTCGATCTCCGCCACGAGCTTCGAGACGGTTTCGAGCAACGGTGGCTCTCCGGAGTCCTGTATCCTACCTGCCGATGGGTTGGAAGTCGCGACGAGCACGAAAACTCCTCCACCCCGCTTCAAGCGGCGGGTCTCTTCCAGGAACGGCAGCAGCGCATCAGACCCCATGTAAGGGTTGACCGTGACGCACGAAGCCCCGTAGACCCTGAGGTGGGCCTCTGCGTAGGCGGCCGCGACGCCGCCGATGTCACCCCGTTTTACGTCGGCTATGGTCGGTAAGTCCAGTTGGGCGGCGGCTTTCAGAACCTCCGCGTACACTTCCATGCCGGGCGGGCCGAGACGCTCGAAGTACGCCGACTGGAGCTTGACCGCCGCGACCTCGGGCTCGACCGCTTCCAGGATTCCCAGGCAGAACTCGCGTACCGCTTCCGCTTCATTCCTGCCGTGACCGGTCAGCTCGGATGGGAGACGCGAGGGGATCGGGTCGAGGCCGGCCACGAGCACGCTCTCCTTGCGGCGAGAGGAGTCTACTAGGGCGTCCATTACTGTTAGCTTCCGGGCAGTAAGAAGCCGCGACCCGTAAAGGCCGCGGCTCTGGAGTTCGCTTCTAGGAGCTTACTTGATGGATTCTTTGAGCGCGTTACCGGCGGTAAACTTCGGCACCTTGGAGGCGGGGATGTTTATCTTCTGCTTGGTCTGCGGGTTGATGCCCTGGCGGGCGTCGCGCCTCTGCACGTAGAACTTGCCGAAGCCGGTGATCTGGACGGCATCCTCTTTCTTTAGCGCGTCGGTCACTACGTTCGTGAACGCGTCGAAGAAAGTCTGGGCCTCGCTTTTGGAGCTATTGGCCTTGTCGGCGATCTCCTGGATCAGGTCTGTCTTGTTCATTTTCTATTGCCTCCCTTTGCAGCTTTTACTAGCTTTCATCTAACTTCTACCCGAAATCATGCGAGACTATACCAAAAATAGCAAATCGTCTCAAATCGCTTTATTCCGTTCTTCCCGTCCTCAACTCATCGATCCCGAGCAATGACTCGAAAGTGAAGCCGCCCAGGCTACCGGGACGGTCCTCCCGACGATCCAGTACAGCGACGATTTTCACCACCTCCACCCCGGCTTCCGCGAGCTTTTCGGCGGCGGCAACGGCCTGGGTTCCCGTGGTGACCACATCCTCTATGAGGACCACCCGCTCCCCGCGCCCGAGCTTTCCTTCGATGCTCTCTCCGGCGGAGCCTCCGTACTCTTTGGCCGTTTTTCGGACTATCACGTAGGGAAGGACTGAGGCGAGCGAGACGGCAGCCGCCAGCGGCACCGCCCCGAGTTCGACCCCGGCGAGCCTATCGACGCCTTCCGGGAGTATCCGGGAGAGTCCGGTAGCAAGGTCTCGCAGGAGACCTGGCTCGGTGGAGAAGAGGTATTTGTCCACGTAGAAGCTGCTTCGTTTGCCACTGGAAAGGACGAAGTCGCCTTCGAGGAGCGCCGCGTCGCGCACGCGGGAGGCTAAGTCAGCCGTGGTCAACGGGAATCGCCGGGGGTCCGCTCCTGGCGCTCCAACTCCTCCAGCGCCCCGTCAAAAGGCCCGAAGCCTATGGAACCGAGGGCTTCGCCCAACTCCCGTTCTCCGTCCGAGGCGGAGCGCAAGCCGGATTCTATGCTGCGGTTGATCTCCGCGAGCAGGGCCACGGCCCGGTCCAACGACCCGACCATTTCCTCTTCGGGAGCGTCCCCCAAGTTATCCGCAAGCTTTTCGAGTTCGGCGAGCCTGGCTTCGATCTCCTGAACGTCCCCGGTCTTCTGATCCTCGCTCATAGACCGGGACTATACATCATCCCGATCCCCGTTTTTATGGCTACGTCCTTCCCTCTGTCCGCCCGCCGCCCGGCCGAGTACGAGCCCGAGCACGCCCGTGAGCAGCACCAGGCCGGCGAAAGGCAGCACCGCCCAGACGAGGATCCCGTAACCGGCTTGCAGAAGCAGGAGCGAGACGGCGCCCATAACGGCCACGGCGAGCGGAATCGCCAGGATGAGGATCAGCAACAGCGTCGTCGGTTTCATGTTCTTCAACTACTTCGTCACCCGGTCTATGGCTTTCGTCAGGTCCCGCACCAACTCCTCCGAGGCGCCGTCCTCACCAGCCCTCTCCTCCACGAAGTCCTTGAGTAGCACCGTGTTGATCCGCCGGATAGCGGAGAAGATAGCGCTGGTCTGCTGGACTATGTCGGCGTATCCGACATCCTCGTCCTCGACCATCTTCGCGACCCCCCGGACGTGACCCTCCACGCTCTTGAGGCGGCGTAACACCTCGCCCCTGGTCTCTTTCTGCAAACCCCGCTACCCTCCCGTCTTCTCGAAGCTCTCCAACAACTCCCCGACCACGCTAGCGTCGTGAAAAGGGACGTCACCCTCCGGCAGGTGCTGGACCCGCTCGTGTCCCTTGCCCGCCACGACGACCAAGTCACCGGCCCGCGCCTTATCGAGCGCCCGCCGGATGGCCTCCCGGCGATCCAGAACCACCTCGGAGCGCTCCGGAACCGCGCCGGAGGCGACTTCCGCCGCTATCTTCGCCGGGTCTTCGGAGTAGGCGTCGTCGGTCGTGACGATGCTCCAATCGGACAGCTCGGACGCCACCCGGCCCATCAGGGGACGCTTAGCCTCGTCCCGATCCCCGGCCGCCCCGAACACGCAGATCACACGTCCACCATCCCTATCCGCCGCTTCGCGGGCGACAGCGAGCACCGCCGCGAGCCCGACCTCCGTATGAGCGTAGTCCACTATGACCTCGAAACCCTTCCCGGAAGCAACCCGCTCGAACCGGCCCGGCACCTGCGGCATCTCCCCCACCGCCGGAGCCACCGCCCCGCCGTCTACACCGACCGCCAGCGCGAATGCGGCGGCTCCGGCAACGTTTAGCACGTTGTAGGGACCGAGCAATGGGCTCTCTAGTTCCAATAAGCCTCCCGGATAGCGCAGCACGAAATCGGTTCCCAGCCGCGAGGCTCGCACGCTCTCCACCCGGTAGTCGGCGTCCTCGACACCGCCGAAAGTCTCTACACCTTCTATCTCGCGGGCGAGTCGTCGTCCCCATTCGTCTTCGGCGTTGGCGAGCTTCGGGCCTTTTGCCCAGCGGAAGAGTTCGCGTTTGGCAGCGTAGTATTCCTCCATCGAACCGTGCAGGTCGAGGTGATCCCTGGTCAGGTTGGTGAACAGGGCGCCGGCGAAACTGGTACCGGTGACGCGCCGGAGGGCGACCCCGTGTGAAGACACTTCCATCACGACCCGGCGGACACCCTTGTCCAACATTTCGGCCAGCATTCCCTGGACCTCCGGGGCTTCCGGGGTCGTCCGGGAAGCCGGGCGACGCTCACCGCCCAGCACCGCCTCGGCGGTCGTCATGAGGCCGCAGGCAGACTTGCCGAAAGCGGCGACCAGGATCGAGTAGAGGGCGTAAGAGGTCGTGGTCTTGCCATTGGTGCCGGTTACTCCGTAGACTTCCATCTTCTGCGAAGGTTCCTCGAAGACGGCCCGCGAGAGGTCGGCCAGGGCGGTTCTCGCGTCGGGGACTACGGCCACCGGGACACCCGGAACGTCACACTCGGCCACGATCAGCGAGGCTCCTCTTTTCAGGGCTTCCGGGATGAATTCCGCGCCGTCGCGCCTGAAGCCCTGCACGGCGACGAAAGCGTAACCGGGACGGACGGATCCCGAATCGTAGGTAACGCCCGTTATGGGACCGGCGAGGGGCGGGACCTTTGTCCCTAGCAACCTCGTCACCTTTGATGGATCCAAAACCACACGTTATAGTGTAGCAAGATCGCTCATAGCGGCGTCCGAATACCTGTCGGAAAACGTCCGCTACACATAAGTAGCCAGAATCTAAGTGACGATTTCCTGTGTGTGTGTTAACCTACGCGGGTCATTTTTCACAGAAATTTAATGGTTTTAGTGAGTGGAACCGCTGAAAAAACGAGGCAGTACTTGTAAAAGAAAGGAGTTAGATGTCGACCGAGAATACCGCAGTGCTAACGGAGCGGACGAGCGAACTCTTGAACCGCGGGCGTAGCCAGGGCTTCGTCAGCATGGAGGAGGTCGCCGGTCTCGTTCAGGAGGGTAACCTCTCGGCGACCGAGGTCGAAGAATTCTATGCTACTCTCGAAGAAGAGGAGATCACACTCGTCGAGAGCGAGGCGGCGAAGTCGGCCGACAGTTCCCCAACCGTGCCGGTCCACATCTCCGAAGCCTCCGCCGTTCAGCTCGCGCACGCGGTCGCAACCGGCGACTCTATCCGGATGTACCTCGCGGAGATCGGTCGTGTCAATCTTTTGACACACGCCGATGAGATCCGCTTGGCGAAGGGAATCGCCCGCGGGTGCAAGCGCTCCAAAGATCGCCTCGTGGAGGCGAACCTGCGGCTCGTGGTCTCGATAGCGAAGAAATATCGGGGGCGCGGGGTCTCGTTTTTGGACCTCATACAGGAGGGGAACCTCGGTCTGATCCGGGCGTCCGAGAAATTCGACCACACAAAGGGTTACAAGTTTTCGACGTATGCGACGTGGTGGATCCGCCAAGCCATAACCCGCGCCATAGCGGACAAGGGTCGCACCATTCGCATCCCGGTTCACATGGTCGAGAAGGTCAACAAGTTTCACCGCACCCACCGCAGGATGACCCAGTTCCTCGGGCGCGAGCCGGAAGACGAAGAGATAGCCTTTGAGTTGGACATCTCGGTGGAGGAGATAGCGCGTCTCCGGGAGATCAGCCAGAGGGCGATCAGCCTCGAAACCCCGGTTGGCGAGGAGGACTCCTCCGAACTCGGTGACTTCCTCGAAGATTCGACGGCCGTCACCCCGACGGAGGCTGTCTCGGACTCACTGCTCAAAGCGCACCTCAGGGAGTCGCTCAACGAGCTTCCCGAGCGGGAGCGTCAGATCATCGAGCTTCGTTTCGGGATGAAGGACGACAGGCCCCGCACCCTCGAAGAGGTCGGCCGCGAGTTCGACATCACCCGTGAGCGGGTACGCCAGATCCAGATGAAGACTCTCAACCTACTCCGCGAGCAGCGCCGCACCCAGAACCTGCGTGAGTACCTCAGGTAGCGTCCCCGACGGCGCCTCCGGCGAGAGCCGGGAACAAGTCCACGAGTTCGTCTGCGACCTGGCCCGCCGGGTCGGCGAACTACAACTCTCGCGCTACGAGCGACCGGGGGAGATCCACGAGAAAGCTCCGAAAGACCTCGTTACCGAGGTAGACCTTCTCTGTGAGGAGCTATTAGTCTCCGCCATCCAGGAACGCTACCCGGACGACGCCATTCTTTCGGAAGAGCAGGGCGGCGAGGTCTCCGGGACCGGGCGTTCGTGGCTCCTGGATCCGGTAGACGGCACGGCTAACTTCTCGCGGGCCAACCCGCTCTTCTGCGCCTGCGTCTCGGTTATGGAGGACGGTGTTTTGACCCACTCGGCCGTCCCAGCTCCCCGTCTTGGCGACCTTTATCATGCGTACCTCGGAGGCGGCGCCTACCGTGACTCCGGCGGGGAATCGAAGCGGATGCGCGTCACGGAAGTAGAAAAGGTCGAAGACGCTTTCGTCGGCGCGGACCTCTCAATATTCAACAACTCCGGGAAGTATGGGGAAGCAGTCCAGAAAGTCCTGTTCGACTCCTGGCAACTCCGCTCGTTGGGCAGCGCCGGTATCCGGGGCGCCTGGGTGGCGGCGGGATACCTCGACGCATCCATCGGCACCCGCAACACCGCCTGGGACTACGCTCCGATAGCGCTCCTGGTCTCCGAAGCCGGAGGACGCGCCACCGACCTCTCCGGCGAACCGTGGGACCTCGAATCGGACGGTCTCCTGGCCGCAAACGAAGTTCTACACGCGCAAATACTAAGCATCCTCAACGACTAGAGCCGGTCAGCTAGTCAGCCGCCTCCTCCGGCGGCTCATCAGCCTGTCAGCGATTGAAGGCCGTACTCCAGGCGGAAGCTTTACCAAGAGTCGCAGCGAGAAATCAGCGCTCTACGGACAAAACTTCGTGATCGGAGAAGCTGACAAGCTGAAGTGCTGACAGGCTGACCAGCTTCAAACGCTACGGAGCATTTTGCGAAGGAGGCTGTGCCGGCGGTGTCCGTGTTCCCTGCTGCGGCGCGACGTTCGAGTTGGGAGCGGGCGTGAACTGTTGTTGGGGCAGGCTCGGGTTAGCGGGTTGCCGCGGAGCCAGAGCGCCCCCCGATTGAGACTGTGGTTGTTGTGTACCAGGCTGCGCCGGTGCTGCTCCGAAGCTTCCGTTGGAAGGAGTACCTGATGGTGTTACGCCGGGGATTGTAATGCCCGGCGTCGTCCCAGAGGGAGATTTAGGAGTAGTGCTACCCGTAGACGTCGTCCCGCCGGAGGCGCCGGGGAAAGTGAACCCTCCTATAACGGTATCCTTTTTGGACTTCTTCTTAGGCTTGAAGACTGGTTTCAAGGTCGGCTTCACGTAGGCGCGGCCGTCTGTTTTCACCTTCAGGTCGAGGCTCGGGCCCGGGTAGTCAAACTGCTTCACCGTCGGGTACTCCTGCACGGCCTGCTGCATGTACGAGGACCATATATCCAGCGGGAAGTTCTCACCGTTGACCTGCTGAAGACCGTCTATATTGATCATCGGCGTGGGCTTCGGGTAGCCGACCCAGACGCTCGTCGTTAGCTGCGGTATGTAGCCGACGTACCAGGCGTCCCGGAACATCTCCGTGGTCCCCGTCTTGCCGGCGGAGGGGCGTCCTATCTCCGTATTCAGGTTGTGGAAGTAGGTGGGCGTTCCCCGGTTCACCACGCCCTCCAGGAGCTGGTTCATTTCCTTTGCCTGATCCTCTGAAAGCGCCCGTTTTCCCTGCTGTTTGTGCTCGTAGACGGTCACTTCCTTACCGTCTTTCTCCTGGGTGACTTTCTGGACCAGATACGGCTTCATGTGCTCGCCGTTGTTGGCGAAAGTCGAGTAAGCGGAAGCCATCTCATAAGGGGTGACCCCGTGACCGAGACCACCGATTGCGGTGGCGGGGCCGGTCTCGAGCGGGCTCGTGATACCCAGCTTGTGAGCCATATTCACCACGTTCTTTATACCGAGGTCGAGACCGAGTTGCACGAATACGGTGTTGTCTGACTGCTCTATAGCCGTCTAGAGCGAGATCGGTCCGCGTTGGGCGTCCCCGTAGTTCTTGACCGCGTAGGAAGGTTCCTGGGAGCCTTTGGGCAAAGGTATAAAGAGGTTCTTCGAGTCGTAAAGTGTCTGGGGCGAGATGCCTTTCTTGATCGCCTCGGCCAGCACGAAAGCCTTGAACGAGCTGCCGGGCTGTCGGTACGCCTGGGTCGCGAGGTTGAATTTGATCTTATTGTAGTCCGACCCACCGACCATCGCCTTGACCGCCCCGGACGCCGGATCTATTGAGACGAGGGAAGCGGAAGGATCGCCGGCGGAAGGGTTCACGATCTGGTTTACGGCCCCGTTCGCCATCTTCTGGAGGGTCGGGTCGAGGGTCGTATAGACTTTGAGGCCGCCCCCGTAGATGGCCTTGTCTCCGAACTTGTCGGCCAGCTCTTTCCGGACGGCGTTCAGGAAATATTCGTTGCCGTTCTCGTGCTTGACGCGACCACGGTTCAGGCCGAGGGACGATTTTACAGCCTTGTCGTGCTCCTTTTTGGATATAGCGTGATACTGGAGCATCTTATCCAGCACGACGTTACGCCGCTCTTCCACGCTCTTTGGATCCACGAACGGGTCGTAGGTGCCTGGGAGGTTGATGATCCCGGCGAGCATGGCCGACTCGGGGAGCGTGAGGTCCTTGGCGCTCTTGTTGAAATAAGTGCGGGCGGCGGCCTGCACCCCGTAAGCGTTCTGCCCGAAGTAGACCGTGTTGAGGTATTGCTCGATGATCTCTTTCTTGGAGTGCTCCTTATCGTACTGCCAGGCCAGAGAAGCTTCCGTGATCTTACGTTGGAAGCTCGGGATGTTGCGCTCATTTTGGGGTATATAAGTGTTCTTGACGAGCTGCTGGGTGA
>JBBPZK010000024.1:0-8982 GCA_038199155.1 Rubrobacterales bacterium
AAGTACCATTCCCACGGATCGCCTACACTTTCATCAGCGTTTAGCTGCTCATGCAGGAAATCGAGCGCAAGCCGGCTCATCGCATCAAGCACCTTTACCTCCTTTCCGACCATTGAGTATCTCCACCATCCCGAACCCCTGGGCGTTCTTGGCCCCGAAACCTGCGTCGTAGGCGAGCCGGAAGTATGGCTCGGGGAGGTTTACTTCGTACAGGCCGGTCCAGCCTTTGATCCAGAACCCCTTGAAGTTGAGGATCTGCTGGTCCGTCTTTTTGACTTTACGCGGCTTCACGTAAGCTCCTTTCAGGTTCTCATCCACATCCGCGGACCACTCCAGAGCTTTGGCCTTGCGCGCCACGTTGGAGACTAGCGACTCGCTCCACTCCCTCTCCTGCGGCGCGTAGTAGTAGGTCTTCTTCTTGCCGTCGGGTGTCTGCAGGGTACTGTAGGCGGTGATGGGAGAGAGGGTCTTGACTAGTACGGGTTTCGCCGGGTCCAGCTCCGGTTCGGGCTCGACACCGACCTCGGAGATCCGGCACTCCGCGCTCCCCAGCCGCACGGCGGGCTTCGTCAAAAGGTGTTCGGCGAAAGAGCCGAGCACTTCGGAATCGAACGCGCTGAGGTAGAAATGGACGGGACCGTCGAACCGGAGGTGGCCGTTCTTGGATGCGCGTTTGCCGAAGAGGCGCGAGAAGGTGAAGAGCTTGAAGCGGCGTTCTCCGTAGGCGTGGCCTTTTTCGTGCAGCCATTCGGAGAGAGCATGGTCCAGGTTGTGGTACACGAGTCCCTGTAGAAGATGGTTGTATTGAATGGGAACCTGTAGAGAGCCGTTCTTGGAACTCAGACTTATCCGTAGACGCATCTCATCCTCCCCCGGCTCGTTAGAGTCTGTTCTCCACTGTAGAAGCTACGATATTTCCCTTTCCCTGATTCCCTGTGGTTCACCTTATATTACTTGCGGACTCCGGTTCGCGAAACAGTCAAATTTGGCCCAGGCCAATTCCTTCTAGGTAGGCTGATAGACGTCTCATCAGACCTTCACGCTCCATCGCCGTTAAACGAGCCGTCTCCGCCTCATCGTCCGCTATGTTTTCGACGCCGACCGGAACGAGGCGCGCCGCTCTGCGACGTCTCGGGCACATCCATTTGCCCCGCCGGCGTAGCCTTCCAGGCAGGCTTTCTCTGCAATAGATGACACGACGCATTTCCCGCAGGCTGCGGTAGTATAGGGTGCAGAGTGTGCGAAGGAGATAGGAGAGCAGTGGCCCGTAGACAGGTTCAATTAAGGGTTCTGGATAACGGCACCAAGACTTTCGACGTGCGACACCGCTGGGAGGATCGCCCCGTCGCCACGCCGCCGGACGGTATGCCGACGGAGTATCTGCCGTTTCGACAGCAGAAGAGCGGCGTCCCCGGCGCCCACGGCCGCCCGGACTGGCTCAAGGCCAAAATTCCCGACGGCGAAGTCTACCGGGACATCAAGGACACCATGCGTGGTCTGAACCTACACACGGTTTGCGAAGAGGCCCGCTGCCCGAACATCGGGGAGTGCTGGAACAACCGCACCGCCACGTTCATGATCCTGGGCAACGTCTGCACCCGCTCCTGCGGCTTCTGCGCCGTCCTAACGGGCAAGCCGACCGAACTGGACCTCGACGAGCCCTACCGCGTGGCCGGTGCCGCGAGGGAGATGGGCCTGGAGCACGCCGTTATAACGTCGGTCAACCGTGACGAACTAGCCGATGGCGGCGCTTCTATCTTCGCCGCTACCATAGGGGCGATCCGGGATGAAGTTCCCGGCTGCGCCGTCGAGGTCCTGACACCGGACTTTAAAGGGGTTCGCGACGCCGTGAAGACCGTTATCGACGCCCGCCCCGATACCTTTAACCATAATATCGAAACAGTGCCACGCCTGTATCCGGCGGTTCGGCCGCAGGCCAAGTACCGGCGGTCGCTGGAGGTGTTGCGTTACGCGAAGGAGTTGAACCCGGACGGGCTGACCAAGAGCGGCTTCATGTTGGGGCTCGGTGAGGTGGAAGAGGAGATCCACGAGACCATGCGTGACTTGCGCGAGCACGACGTGGACATCCTGACCATCGGCCAGTACCTGCGCCCGTCTGAGAATCACCTGCCGATGAGCCGCTACTACACTCCGAGGGAGTTCGCGCTGCTACGTCGCTACGGGCTCGACGAGCTCGGTTTCAAGCACGTAGAGAGTGGGCCGCTGGTACGAAGCTCTTACCACGCCCACGAGCAGACCGCCGACGCCCGCAAGGTCGGCGTTTAGAAGTCTGGAGCGTGGAACTAGAGAAACGAACTCTGCCCGGCTCTTCCGTCGAGGTCCGGCGTTTGCCGGGTCTTACTCCTTACGCCGAGGGTTGGGACTTGCAGAAAGAGTTGGTGCGTCTCCGCAAGGCGGATGAGATCCCGGACACTCTCGTGCTGCTGGAGCATTCGCCGGTGTACACGGTGGGACGGGCGGCGAAGGACGCCGGGAACCTGGGAGCGGGGGAGGAGTATTTGAGGTCGCTCGGGGCGGAGGTTTTCTGGATCGACCGTGGCGGCGACGTTACTTTTCACGGTCCGGGACAGTTGGTCGGTTATCCGATCCTGCGGTTAAAGAAGCTCGATACCCACAAGTACCTGCGGGATCTGGAGGAGGTCATCATCCTGGTGCTTGGGGAGTATGGCGTCGAGGGCTGGAGGCATCCGGAGTATACGGGGGTGTGGGTGGAGGACCGGAAAATCGCCGCCATCGGGGTGAAATTCTCTTCGGGGCGTATTACCTCTCACGGTTTCGCGCTCAACGTAGAGACAGACTTGACGTGGTTCGAGCGGATCACACCCTGCGGTATCCGAGAGTTCGGGGTGACGAGTTTACAACGGGAGCTCGGCGGGGATGTCTCCGTGGAGGATGCCGAACAGAGAATCGTAAAAAGGTTCATGGACGTTTTCGGCGACTAAACAGTAACGAGAAGGGAGCAACATGGTGAAAGGCGTGGCAAACATCTGGATGCCGGTCGAAGATATACAGCGGGCGACGGGTTTCTATCGAGACACGCTCGGGCTGGAGTTAGCCAAAGAAGACGGTGACTGGGTCGAGTTCGACGCCAACGGGGTGCGGGTCGGCCTGAACGGACGCGAGCCTTCCGGCGCCGGTGGCGGCAACGGCCCCGTCCTGACCTTCCAGCCGGAAGCCGGACTCGACCGCACTGTGGAGAACCTCAAGGAACAGGGCGTCGAGTTCCCGGCGGGCATCTCCGACCACGACTGGGGACGGGTTACCACCTTCAAGGACACAGAGGGCAACGAACTTCAGCTCTACGAGCCGCCGCAAGGATAGCGCTCTGGTCCGCCGGGAGGCGGCTGGTGATAAAGATTTCGCTTAATTAGGGTGGTGTCGGGGCTTCTCGCGGATACAGGTTTCCGGCGATGCGGACGGAGGCTGCCATCAGCGCGGCGCCTACGACCCCGTCCAACCAGAAGTGGTTCGCGGTGACGACCACGCCCGCAGAGGTTAGCGCCGGGTGAGCGAGGATCAGCCACCGCCACCGGCTATCGGTCGTTTGGATCAGGGTCCACGCTACCCACAGCGCCCATCCTATGTGCAAGGAGGGCATGGCTGCGTACTGATTTGCCGTGGCGTCTACCTGTGGGGAATCGTATATGTAAGGCCCGAATACCTCCATGGTATCCACGAAACCGTAACCTTCCATCAAACGCGGCGGGGCGAGGGGATACGCGAACATAACAGCGAACGCGGCGGCTGTCGTGAAGAGCAGGGCGGGGATTAGCCGCTGATGTTCTGTTCGACGCCGGTACACCCACGCCAGCGTCGCGCCCGTCAGCGGGAAGTGGCCGGCGAGGTAGAACCAGTTCGCGGCGATCACCAGGGCGGGACGCTTCAGAGCCCACTTTTGTACGCGGGCTTCGTCGGGCATGCCCAGAGAATGTTCGAGGCGTTGGATGCGCGCGCCATTCTCGACGGCCTGCGAAATTCCACCCAGAGGACGGTAGCGGGTCGCCTCGTAGCCACCGAATACGACGGCGGCCAAGAGCGCGGGACCCATTGGACCACCCAGGCCGCCCTCCCGGATCGTATTCATCAACCGGGCTGCTTTTTCCCCGTAGTTCTCGAACGAGTCTCTCCCCGGAGCCGTCCGGAATTTCTTTAGTCCTCGCGCAAGCCTCATAATATGGTCCTGCTTTCGGAACCAATCGGGACATTTTTTGAGGCTCGAAGACTTGACCGATTCGGCTATCCGCCGGGCGTCGGACAACCAGCTCGTATCTTCAGGCAAAACCTCAGCCTCCCCGCTCGCTAAAAACGTACTGCCTTTAGGCGTTGCCGATCAGGACGCCGGAGGCGAAAACCAGCGCGCCGCCAAGGATCACCTGCATCGCAGAGACCAAGAAGCTCATGCTGAAGTAACGGTAGCGGATAAAGGAGATCACCAGAAGCTCGACGCCGACTACCCCGAACGCCACGTAGAGCGCTACGGTTACGTGCGGTATCAGGAACGGCAGCGTGTGGAAGATCCCACCCAAAAACGTCGCGAAACCCGTTATTACTCCGCGCAATGCAGGGTTTCCTCTCCCGGTCATCGAGCCGTCGTCCGAGAGCCCCTCCGAAAAAGCCATGCTGATCCCCGCCCCGACCGCCGCCGCCAGCCCGATCAAGAACGCAACCCGCGGGTCCTTCGTCGCGTAAGCCACCGCGAATACCGGCGCCAGCGTAGACATCGAACCGTCAGTCAACCCGACCAGACTGGGCTGCACCACCTGCAACACGAAGTTTTTGTTGTGCCCCGCAGACGTCATCTCCCGCCCACCGAAACCCAATCTCTCCATCAACGTCGCCAAGAAACAAACCTCCATATAAAAGATTTCAAACTCATCCCCAATATTTTAGCCGCTAGACACCAAATATCAAGAACAATTCTTATTACTATAATTAGGAATCGTTGTCATTTTCTAAGAGGAAAAGGGGGTTGGGGAAGGTGGTTTGGGGGGTTATTGAGAATGTCTGGCGTTAGGTTTGTATCTGGAGGAGGATATTGGTCCGGGGAGTATGGTGTCTGTTAATCTCTTTCTTTGTGGGATTGTCCAAGATAGAGGTTTCGGGTCTCCGGTACGAGGTGGATGGGGTGGGGATCCTGAACGGGGTGGACGCCGGGTTGCCGGCGGGGGAGGTGTTGGGGGTGGTCGGACCGTCGGGGGCCGGGAAGAGCACGTTGTTGCGGGCGGTGAACCGCCTGATCGAACCGACGGCGGGCGAGGTGTATTTGGATGGCGTGGCGACGGGGACGATGGACCCGCTGGAGTTGAGGCGTAGGGTCGGTATGGTCTTCCAGCTACCGGCTCTCTTCGGGGAGTCGGTCGAGGAGGCGGTGCTCTACGGGGCTCGACTGGCCGGGAGAGAGGTGAGTGTGGGGCGGTTGTTGCGGATGGTCGGGCTGGAGGAGGCGATGGCGGTGAGGGAGCCGGGGAGTCTTTCGGTGGGGCAGCAGCAGCGGGTGTCAATCGCAAGGGCGTTGGCGCTGGAGCCGGAGGCGCTGCTCATGGACGAGCCGACGAGCGCTCTGGACGAGGCTGCGCGTAACAGGATCGAGGATCTGGTCGGGGAGTTGAACAGGACGCTTGGGCTGGCGGTCATGTTCGTGAGCCACGACCTGGCGCAGGTAAAGAGGATCGCGAGTAGGGTAGTTTTGATCTTCGACGGCAAGAGTGAAGGAGAGTGGGGCGTGGAGGAGTTCTTTTCCGGGGCGGTTGGGGATAGGGCGGGCCGCTTTATATCCGGAGAGAGTTAGAGATGGGTAGCCTGGGGACGCTTTCCTCGGCGCTCCTCGCTCTGGGCCTCGTGGCCGTGGCGGTTGCCCTGAGCCTGTATGAGAGGTTGGATCTGGAACGGGACATCGGGACGGCGGTGGTCCGTTCGTTCGTGCAGCTCTCCGCCGTCGGGTTCGTCATAACCTTCGTCTTCGGTCTGAAGAACCTGGGATACGTTGCGCTGCTTCTCGGGGGTATGGTCTGTTTCGCCGGGTGGACCTCGTCGCGCCGGACCGGCGGGGTGCCAGGGGCGTTTCCGGTGGCGCTGTTCGCGATCGGGGTGGCGGCGATCGCCACCCTGGGGTTGCTGGTGATCTTGCAAGTCGTGCCGCCGACGGCGCGTTACCTGGTGCCGCTCGGCGGGATGGTCGTCGGGAACTCCATGAACACAGCGAGTTTGACGCTCACCAGAATCCGGGAAGACCTCGGTTCGCACCGACTGGAGGTGGAGGCGGCGCTGTCGTTGGGAGCGACGAGCCGTCAGGCCGTCTCGACCATCTTGAACAGGTCGTTGAAGAGCGCCATGATCCCGTTGATAGACTCGACCAAGACGGCCGGGATAGTCTTTTTGCCGGGGGCGATGGCCGGTATGATCATCGGCGGCGCAGACCCCATAGAGGCCGTTCGCCTCCAGATAGTCGTCCTCTACATGCTGCTCGGGAGCGTCTCGATAGCGGCGATTCTGGTCGGGCTGCTCTCCTACCGCTCCTTCTTCACCCCACGCCACCAACTCCGGGCGTCGCTGCTCAAGCGCTAAATACTTTATCCGGCTTGCTCTCCGCCTTTTGGACCGTAGAAGATGACCCAGGTTTGAAAATCATCGGTGAAGTTCTCGAAGCGGTGCTCCACGCTCGCTGGCACGAACAGGGCGTCGCCCGGTCCGAAGGGATGGCGAACCTCGCCGTTGACGAACTCGCCGCTTCCCGAAAAGACGATATACAGTTCGTCCTGCTCGTGTGGCGTTTGCAGATCTTTCCCGCGCGGGGCGTAGAGTTCCAGGAGGAGGCTTCCACGCTTCAACGACGTCGCAAAGCGCAGCGGGTCCCCCGGTCCCGGCAATCTGGCGGCCGCTTCCGCGACGGTTGCCCGAAACCCGGACGTATCAGTCAAAACGCTCCTTTCCGAATGCTCTCAGACACGGCGACCGCCGGCGATCAGGCGGTAGATGATTAGCAGGACGATCGCGCCTATTACCGCCACCAGGAAGCTCCCGAGGCTGAACTCGGCGAAGTAAGCCCGGCCGGTGAAGGAACTGTAAAGGAACCCTCCAACGAACGCGCCAGCGACACCGAGCAGCATAGTGACGATGCAGCCACCGGGGTCCCGTCCCGGCATCAATAGCTTGGCGACAATACCCGCTATGAGCCCGAACACGGCCCAACTTACTATGCTCATCTTGTCCTCCTGGTGCGTAAGGAAATATTCTTCGTACGTTTTACAACTGGACTACTTTATTATCCATGTGGGACGGATCGCAACCCGCGGGCGGAATCTGCGTAACATCTGTTTGTGAGCGTTGATATGAAACCGGTTGGGAGGCAGTGGTGAGTCCTACGACGATCGCGTTGCTCGTGGCGGCGGGGCTCGTTACCGTTGCGGTCGTCCTCTCGATGTTGCGCCAGCCGGCGCTCCGGCGGATCGGACTTAGGAATTTCAGCCGCCGCAAGTGGAACACGGCGCTCGTCGTGCTCGGCTCGATGGTCGGGACGGCCCTTATCTCCGGCTCACTCGTCCTGAACGACAGCACCGCCCGCTTTCAGTACGATCAGGCCCGTAGCTCACTCGGCGAGATAGACGAAGTCGTCCAGAGCACCTCCCAACGTCTCCCGAGCGACCGACGCCTCGTCCCGAATTTCAATACCTCCAAGACAGCGAACGTTACGCCACAGAACATCGAAAAGAACTCCAAGAACGCCAAAAACGGTCCTGGAGAGGTGGACGGTATCCTCGGGGTGCTTACGCAGGAGGTGCCGGCCGAGACGGTTGGGAAGAACGGCAAGACGAAGCTTGCGAGCCCGGCGGTCACCGTGATCGGGATGGACTGGAAGGGCCTGAAGAAGTTCGGGAGTTCGCCTCCGCCGCCGGCTTCGCGGCCCGCGCCTGGTCCGGATCAGGTCTATATCTCGAAGAGCATGTCCGGTGCGCTTGAGGCGAAGGCTGGGGATAAGATCAAGCTGCGCGGTATCAAGGGCTTGAAGGAGTTCGAGGTCGCAGCCGTCCTGCCGGAGACCGGCATCTCTGGCTACAAGGCTCAGTTCTCAAGCTCCGACGGGACGGCGCTCGTAAGTATGAAGGCCGCCCGTTCGCTCTTTGGGGCGGGTGGCGGAGAGATCAACACGCTGTTCGTCAGCAACAAGGGGAACGACGTCGCCGGGGTCGGGGCTTCGGGGGCGGTGACGACCGGGTTGCAGAAGCTGCTCAAGGACAAGGGTGGTTCTTCGTTCGAGATCTCGCAGGTGAAAAAGGACACCATAGAGCAGGGCGGGTTCCAGATCGGGGACATCTTCTTGATGATTAGCTCGTTCGCGATACTGGCCGGCATTCTCCTTATCGTCAACATCTACACGATGCTCGCCGAGGAGCGAAAGGGCGAGTTGGGCATCCTGCGGGCGGTCGCGCTAAAACGCGGCGGCTTGATCCGGACGTTTGTCTATGAGGGCTATGCCTACAGCCTGCTGGCGTCCCTGCTCGGCGTGTTCGTTGGGCTCGGTATCGCCTACGCGCTCGTGCTGGGCATAAACCAGGCGGCCACGGCGTTCGCCGGTCTGTTCGGCAGCGACCTCGTCATCCCGTTCTACGTCAGGCCCGTCTCACTGCTCGTCTCCCTTGCGTCCGGCCTCCTCATAACTTTCCTGGCCGTCTTCTTTACCAGCCTGCGCATAAGCAACCTCAACATAGTCTCGGCCATCCGGGATCTGCCGGAAGAGAAGCCGGTGCGACGTCCGATCGGCCGCATTCTGATACAAGCTATCGTTCTATTGGCGGGACTCGCCATCAGCGCCGCCGCTTTCTTCCCGGACGTACTCTCCCTCGGCCTGTCCACGGCCAACCGCGGATATCTCATGCTGATCGGCCCCGTCCTCGCCGCCGGTGGTCTCGGCTTCCTACTCGGGCGCATTCTTCCGGCCCGTCCTCTGTGGACGGTCGTCAGCGG
>JBBPZK010000025.1:0-4983 GCA_038199155.1 Rubrobacterales bacterium
AACGCGAAGTTCGGGCAGGTTGGGCCGAAGGTCGGATCCTTCGACGGAGGGTTTGGGGCTTCCGTCCCTACTCAACTGGTGGGGCCGAAAAAAGCTAAAGAGATCTGGTTTCTCTGCCGGATGTACTCCGCCGAGGAGGCCCTACAAATGGGGCTCGTCAACGCGGTAGTGCCTCTCGCGGACCTCGAATCCGAGACCGTCGGGTGGTGCCGGGAGATGCTGGACCGCTCGCCGTTCGCGCTGCGGCTCTTGAAGGCGAGCTTCCACGCCCACGAGGACGGGTTCGCCGGCATACAGCAACTCGCCCACGACGCGAACCTCCTGTTTTACGGGAGCGAAGAGGCCCAGGAGGGCCGCGACGCCTACAAGGAGAAGCGCAAGCCGGACTTCTCGAAGTTCCCCCGCCGCTCGTAGGAGTCTGGAGAAACGTGTCCACCGCAACGCAGTCGCGTATCAGGATATGGGCTCTGGCCGCCCGCCCGAAGACGCTGTGGGCCGCCGTTGTGCCGGTCGTCGTCGGTACCGCGATGGCCGTGGATGCCGGAGGATTTCACGCGCCTTCGGCGTTCTTTGCGTTGCTCGGGGCACTCTTGATACAGGTCGGCACCAACTACATAAACGACTACTACGACGTTTTGAAGGGCGCCGACACCGACACGCGCAAGGGGCCGGTTCGGGCCTTGCAGTCCGGTCTCGTCAGCGCCGAGACGACGCGCCGGGCGGCGGCGCTAGTTTTCGCGCTGGCGGTGGTGGACGGGCTCTACCTCGTATGGCGCGGCGGGTGGCCGGTTTTGCTGATCGGGTTGCTCTCCATTGCTGCGGGAGTTCTCTACACCGCCGGTCGCTACTCGCTCGCTTACCTTGGGCTCGCTGACGTGTTCGTGGTCCTGTTCTTCGGTCCCGTCGCCGTCGGCGGCACTTACTACGTTCAGACGCTCGGGATCAACTTCGTCGTGCTGTTCGCCGCGCTCGGGCCTGGCTTGCTCTCGGCCTCCATCCTGCTCGTCAACAACGTCCGCGACATCGACGAGGATCGCCGGGCGAACAAGAAGACGCTCGTGGTCCGCCTGGGTCGGAGGTTAGGCGTCACGCTCTACGCCCTCTGTGCCGGAGTATCCGCCCTCGTGCCGGTGATCCTTTACGTCGCGACCGGAGAGCATCCGTGGGCCATTGCGGCGCTGGTCATATTGCCG
Source organism: Rubrobacterales bacterium (assembly GCA_038199155.1). Classification (GTDB taxonomy): domain Bacteria; phylum Actinomycetota; class Rubrobacteria; order Rubrobacterales; family Rubrobacteraceae; genus JBBPZK01. The sequence goes on from JBBPZK010000025.1 coordinate 1,194, forward strand.
CTCGCGGTACCGGTCGTCAGGACGCTCGCGACCTCCAAAGACCCAGCCGCGCTCAACCCGATGCTCGGGGCGACTTCGCGGCTGCTCCTGATCTACGGTCTGCTCTTCTCCATCGGATGGCTCCTTTGACCCGTCTACCCGTCTCCTGAGATGAGGATCACCGGCCTCCACCTCTACAGCTACACGCTGCCCCTCGACCCACCACCGGAGATAAAAGGGAAAACTCTCCACAACCGCGAAGGCATACTGCTCCGGCTGACCGGCGACGATATCGAAGGGTGGGGAGAAGCTTCTCCACTCCCCGGTTTCAGCCGCGAGAACCTGGAGGAAGTCATACGCCAGTTGTGGGGCGCGAAGCCGGCGCTGATGGCTCTCGACCTCACAGACTGGTCGGACGGTGGCTCGCAAAGCGTCTTGAATACCTTCGACCCGGCACCGTCGGTACGCTTTGGTGTGGAACTCGCCACAGCGAACCTGCACGCTGCGGCGCGGAAAAAGACGCTGCCGGAGGTGCTCGGGAGACCGGGAAGGGAGGTAAGCCTGAACGGCCTGCTCTCCGGTCCCAGAGATGATGTCCTGAAAGAGGCGTGCAAGATGAGTTCGGCGGGATACCGGGCGATCAAGGTGAAGGTCGGACGCGGATCTATCGAGGAGGACGCCGCGATGGTCCGGGACGTCGCCGGGGCGCTCGACGACGGCGTTAGTCTCCGGCTGGACGCGAACCGCGCCTGGACCTTCGAAGAAGCCCTGGAGTTCGCCCGCGCCACGGAAGGTTGCCTCTACGAGTATGTAGAGGAGCCGCTCGCCGACCCTACTCAACTCGCCCGTTTCGTGAGTGTCACCGGCTTGCCCGTTGCGCTAGACGAGTCGCTCGCCGGGCTGAACCCCGATATCCTCGGAGAGCACTGTTACGCGCAGGCTGTCGTACTCAAGCCGACTTTGCTAGGCGGTATACACCACACGCTCCGTCTGGCGGAGCGGGCGCGAAGCCTCGGCATGACTCCGGTCGTAAGCTCCGCTTTCGAGACGGGTGTCGGCACACTGGGCCTCGTCGCGCTCGCTGCCTGCATCGGTGGCGGTGATGTTCCGGCCGGCCTCGACACCTACCGTCGCTTCGCCCGCGACGTTCTCGAACCGCGCCTGGATCTACAGTCCAGCGTCGGAGTTTCCGAGGTGACGAACGCCCGGCGCACCGTCGACCGGAGCCTGCTAAGAGAGATGCGAGATCCCGACCAAGTGATAGAGAGCCGCTATGGGTGAAAAACGAGTGGAAGTTCCTTGCCCGCTGCGTGAAGCTGCGCTTGCTTCACCGGACGCCCCGGCGATCGTCGGTACGAAAGGGGCTTTATCCTACGGAGACCTCGACCGTCGCGTTTCGGCGGTTGTACGACAGCTCGAAGAGGTGGGACTAGGATCGGGGGCACGTGTCGCACTCTATTTGCCAAAAGACGAACGCTACGTGGCCCTGGTGCTCGCCCTGATCCGGGCCGGTAACTTGGCGTGTCCCCTGAGCATCCGCCTCCCCCCGTCGAGCATCGAACCGCTTCTCAGCCGCGCCAACTGCCGGGCTCTCATCTCTGACGATGAAGAGATGCCCGGCGCCGAGGATGGAAGCATCGAGAAGCTTCATCCTGGAGACCTGCTTGCGGGGGACGAGACGCGGGAAGAACGCACCAGACTGCACCTGAGGCTCGACTCGGCCGCTACCCTCGTCTTTACCTCCGGCAGCACCGGGATTCCGAAAGCCGCGCTCCACACCTTCGGCAACCATTACTACAGCGCGCTTGGATCCAACGAGAACATCACCCTCGGGTCGGGAGACAGGTGGCTCCTATCCCTCCCGCTCTACCACGTCGGCGGGCTCTCCATAATCTTCCGATGCCTTCTCGGCAGGGCGACGATGGTCTTGCCCGAACCCGACGAAGACCTCGGAGAGTCCATAACGAAGTACAGCGTAACTCACGTCTCTCTCGTCTCAACCCAACTCCGGCGGATGCTCGCGCAAGGGGAAACGCCACAGAGCCTGAAGGCCGTCTTGCTCGGGGCGAGCGGCATCCCCGCTTCCCTGCTGGAGGAGGCCGCGAACCGCAACCTGCCGGTCTACACGAGCTACGGCCTGACCGAGACGGCTTCCCAGGTAACGACCACCTCCGGCGCGTCACGGGATGAACTTGAGACTTCTGGGAAAGTATTGCCTTACCGGGAAGTGGCGATCTCCGGTGAAGGTGAGGTTCTGGTGCGCGGGCAAACCCTGTTCGCCGGCTACGTCGAGGGAGAAGAAGTAGAGCGCCCGCTGAACAGAGAAGGTTGGTTTTATACCAAAGACCTCGGAGAATTGGACGAGAACGGCTATCTCCGCGTCCTGGGACGGCGGGACAATCTCTTTATCTCCGGGGGAGAGAACATCCAGCCGGAGGAGATCGAGGAGGCGCTGCTGCGCCTGAAAGGGATCGTCCAGGCCGCCGTGGCCCCCGTTCCGGACCCGGAGTTTGGCTCTCGCCCGGTCGCCTTCGTGAGAGTCTCAGGCGGAGACTTCGACCCGGAGAGTTTACGGGCATCCCTGGTGGAAACGTTGCCCCGCTTCAAGGTACCCATAGCGTTCTACGAATGGCCTGCGGAGGCGGGTACGGAGAGCGCGAAGATCGACCGTGCCCTCTTCAAGAAGCTCGCGTCGGAAAGCGTCGAGAATTAGTCCCCGCGCCTGGTATAGACTGGCCTTTCGGGCCGTGGAATAGCTTTGAGAGGAGGGCTTATGCAGAAGACTTTCGATGTTCGGGCCGTAAGGGAGCAGTTCCCGGCGCTCGGTCGCGAGCACGGTGGGCGTAGCGCTGTGTACTTCGACGGGCCGGGGGGCTCGCAGGTGGCGCGTCCCGCCATAGATGCCATGAGACGCTACATGGAGGGCGGCGGGGCGAACCTCCACGGCGCTTTCCCGACCAGCATCGAGACCGAGGGGATCATCCGAAACACGAGGGCCGCGATGGCTGACTTCCTCGGCGCGGAGCCGGACGAGGTAGCCTTCGGCGCCAACATGACCACGCTTACGCTCGCGATCTCACAGGCGCTGGCGCGGACGTGGGACGAAGACTCCGAGGTAGTCGTTACCGAACTCGACCATCGCGCCAACGTGGATCCCTGGCTCCTCGCCGCCTCCGGAGCCGGGGCGAAGGCGCGCTGGCTGCGCGTGAACCCCGAGACCCTCACCCTCGACCTCTCTGACCTCGAAGAGAAGGTCAATGAACAGACCAGGCTCGTCGCTGTCGGCCTTGCCTCAAACGCCGTCGGTACGGTAAACCCGGTGGCGAAGATAGCGGAGCGGGCGCGCGAGGTCGGGGCGGTGGTCGCGGTGGACGCCGTTCATGGAGCGCCTCACGTTTCCGTGGATCGTGACGAGCTGGGGGCGGACATAATTACCTGCTCGGCCTACAAATTCTTCGGGCCGCACGTCGGCATCACGGCTATCAGGCGCGGGCTGTTCGAGTCGATGAGCGTCGGGAAGCTCGAACCTGCCCCAGAATACGTTCCCGACAAGCTGGAGACCGGCACCCAGAACCACGAGGGGATCTCCGGCGTGGGTGGAGCCATAAACTTCATCGCCTCACTCGGCAGCGGCGGTTCCACCCGTGAAAAGCTCAAGAGCGCCATGCAAACCATCGAAGAGCACGAGGCGGACCTGGCGGGCAAGTTCCGGGCCGCACTCCGGGATCTTCCAGGCGTAACCCTCCACACCGCCCCGGACGGCGTCCGAAAGACCCCGACGGTAGCCTTCCGGCTCGAAAACCACGCCCAG
>JBBPZK010000026.1:0-3091 GCA_038199155.1 Rubrobacterales bacterium
ACCTGGACGGGAAAGACTACCATGTCGCTCGTGACATGATCGGGGAGAAGATAGCCCGCCACGAGTTCATCGTAGCGTATCAAGACGAACAGCGGGTTGGTTTCCTCCGCTACAATTACTTTTTGGATGAAATACCTTTCATGAACCAGCTGTGGGTTCAGGAGGAATCGAGGAGTAAGGGTTTCGGCACGCGGCTCATCTCTTTTTGGGAGGAAGAGATGCGAAAGTTGGGCTACGATGCGGTTTTGACCTCCACCTCGTCCACCAACGTACGTGCGCAACGTCTCTACCGTGGACTCGGCTACGAGGACAACGGATGTCTGCTCATGCCGGGGGAGCCGCTCGAAGTCCTGTTATTGAAGGTGTTCTCCGGAGAGGCGTGAGAGCGAGCCACGAAGTACGTTGACGGCCTCGTCTTTGACGGGGAGCAGATATCAGTTAGGTGTCTACTGTCCGGGATTGTGTATCGTCCTATAGACTAGGGACGCAGTTTACGGAATCGGAGGCTCGCTGATGGAACGGACGGTAGTACTCGGGGCGGCGCGGACGCCTTTCGGCAGGTTTGGTGGAGCGCTCTCGCCTCTCGGCGCGGTGGAGCTAGGTGGGGCGGCTATTCGGGAGGCAGTCGACCGATCCGGCGTCGAGGACGGCGAGATACAGCACTCCATCTTCGGTGTCGTGGTGCAGGCGGGGGTAGGCCAGATCCCAAGCCGCCAGGCGAATTTCCAAGCCGGGTTGCCTTTTGAGCTTACATCCGAGACTCTAAACCAAGTCTGCGCCTCGGGCCTCAGGAGCGCGACGTTGGCGGAAACCCTCATAAGGGTGGGCGACTACGAGGTGGTCCTGGCCGGTGGCATGGAGAGCATGTCGAGCGCCCCGTACCTTTTGCCGAAAGCCCGCTGGGGCGCGCGCATGGGCGACGCCCAGATGGTTGACTCGATGATGCACGATGGCCTCCTCGACGCTTTTCACGAGGTCAACATGATCCGGTTCGGCACAGACGGCGCCCGCAAGTACGACATCTCCCGCGAAGCCCAGGACGAATGGGCTTTGAGGAGCCATCAGCGGGCCGCAGCCGCGACGGACGAGGGCCGCTTCTCCGAAGAGATAGTCGGTGTAAAAGTCCCCGGCAAGAAAGGAACTTCGGACTACGTCGAGGCGGACGAGTCGATCCGGCGGGACACCAGCCTTGAGAAGCTCGCAGCCCTCAAGCCAATAGACGAGGGCGGGACCGTCACCGCCGGCAACGCGCCCGGCGTGACCGACGGGGCAGGGGCGCTGATGCTCGCGGGTGAGTCTTTCGCCGAGCGGCGGAACCTCGAACCACTCGGGACCATCATCGCCCACGCCAAGGTGGCCGAACAGCCGCCGGACCTCCTGACCGTGCCGGGCAACGCCGGGAAGCTCGCGCTCGAGAAAGCCGGCTGGAGTGCTGGTGACCTCGACCTCGTGGAGATAAACGAGGCGTTCGCCGGGGTCGCGATCCGCTCGACGGAGATCCTGGACGTTGACCCGGAAATCGTCAACGTCAACGGAGGCGCTCTGGCGCTCGGACATCCCATCGGAGCCTCCGGGGCGCGTATCCTTATGACGCTTCTCTACGAGTTGCGGCGCAGGGGGGGCGGCAAGGGGCTTGCGGCGATCTGCTCCGGTGGTGGGCAGGGTGACGCCGTGCTGGTGGAAGTATGAGCGACGAGACGCGAAACGTCCCTGACAATCCAGGCGTTGTAGCTCCGCCGCCTTTCATTTACGGTGGGGCTCTCGCAGCCGGGCTGCTCGTTGGCCGGCTGTACCCGGTTGCCGTTCTGCCGCGCAGGGTTTCGTGGGTTATCGGATGTTCGCTTCTCGCCGGCGGGCTCTTATTGGGTAGCTCCGGGATAGACTCTCAGCGTCGTGCAGAAACGAACGTGGACCCTTACAAGCCTACAACCGCTATCGTAGAGACCGGCCCATATCGTTACACCCGCAACCCGCTCTACGTCGGGCTCACGCTGATGTACGGCGGAGTCACCACACTCACCAACTCCCTACCGGCCGCACTGCTGCTTCCGGTCGTTCTCGGCGTTATGCGGCGTGGAGTAATCGAGCGTGAGGAGCGATATCTGGAGGGCAAGTTCGGCGACGAGTATCTCCGGTACAAGGCGCGAGTACGGCGCTGGCTTTAAGCTTGTTGCGCCGGTCCATCGGTTTTTCTAGTTGAGGAGGTAGTCGGGTTGTCAGCGGAGGAGTATACGCTCGGGGTCGAGGAGGAGTACCAGATCCTGGACCCCGAAACTCGCGGGCTGGTCTCCGACAGCGGTAGCTTGCTGGAGCGTGCGCGTTCGGCTCTAGGGGACCAGGTCGAGCCGGAGATGCTCGCCTCCCAGATAGAGGTGATGACACCCGTCTGCGACACTCTTTCGGATGTGCGGAGTGAATTGGTGAGGCTTCGGCGGGGCGTCATCGAGGCGGCTGAGAGGGAGGGACTTTGGATCTCCTCGGCCAGCACACATCCGTTCTCGCACTGGGAGGATCAAGACCTCACGCAGAACAACCGCTACCGTAGGATCATGGAGAGCTTCCAGCGGCTTGCCGAAGTGCAACTCGCGTTCGGCTTCCACGTCCACGTCGGCCTGACCGACCGCGAAGCAGCCGTCCAGATTTTGAACCGGCTGCGAGTCTGGCTCGCGCCGCTGCTGGCGCTCTCTGCCAATTCTCCGTTCTGGCAGGGTGAAGACACCGGCTACGCCAGCTACCGAACCCAGATCTGGGGCCGCTTCCCAACGGCGGGTCCGGCGGGGCATCTGGGCTCACTCTCCGCCCACGACTCTCTCGTGAAGTCTCTGGTAGAGACCGGCGGTGTGCTCGACGTAGCCAGCATCTACTGGGACGCGAGGCTCCCCGAGAAGCACGACACGGTGGAGATTCGGGTGGCCGACGTGTGCAGCAAGCTGGACGAGACAGTAATGCTGACCGGGCTGTCCCGCGCCCTGGTCCGCGAAAGTCACGAGCGGACCCTGCGCGGAGAACCCTGCCCAAACCCACGCCCGGAACTCGTGCGCGCCGCCCACTGGCGGGCCTCCCGCGACGGTCTGGATGCCGAGCTAATAGA
>JBBPZK010000027.1:0-6859 GCA_038199155.1 Rubrobacterales bacterium
CGCAGTGTGTCTGTGCGTTGCTCCAGAAACGCAGCGTACCGTTCGTACAGACTCTGGCTCTCCGCGTCGTCCACCGGGATGCGCGGAAAATCGTTTATGCCCTCTTCAATCAGCAGAAGAAGCAGTGCGCGCTGAGCCTCGCTACGCGTCTCTACCGTCGGGACTTCGCCGGATTTCGCGCCGACGAAGCGGACAGCGTGCTGCTCGAAGAGCCCATCGTCAGGGGTAGGAGTTCCGCTGTCCGGTACTTCGTAGGAATCGTAGGGTTTGGAGAGGTCTATAAAGTCGTCGTAGGCGCGGAGCAGCGAGCCATAGTCGCGCTCGACTTCGGAGAAGATCTCCCGGGCCACGGCCTGTGGAGTCGCTGTCTTGCCCTTCTTTGCCTTCTTCTTGTTCTGGATAGCCTGCTCTTCTTTTTGACGAGTCCATTCGAAGAACTCCGCGAGGTATTCGTAAAGCTCGTCAAGAAGCCGGGCGCGCTCTTTCTCCGACTTTACGCCGAGCATCTGCAAGACGGCGTCGTCCAGCGCGCGACGGTCGGCCTGGGTAAGCTCGCTCTCGTCGGAGAGCTTCTCAAGCTCCGCCTCTTTGCCCTTCGCCGTGTAGCTCATTCGGCGCAACCGGCGCTCGGAGAGGAAGCCTAGGATATCACGGTCTTTCATAGCCCGGAAAGCCTCGGTCACACGCTCGCGCTGCGCTTTCGCCGCTTTTCGCGGGTCGGGAACGCGCATCATGTTCGCGTCCACCACTTCCGTCTTCAGGTTGCCCTCCACGCCGACGGGCCGCCCGTACTGAAACTTGGAGAGAACGACAACCGACGAATTCAGGATGCCCGCAAGCGTCTCTGACTCAATGCCTTCGGGTGACTGGAGATCATATACAGCGGATTGCGATGATATTGACCCATATATCATGCACGCGTGGGCAATGGGGCGCTGAGTTTATAGCAGAGGCTTCGCATCGATAGTTTTGCGTGGGTCAACTACACTGAAAACCGCTGTCAGGTGCCACAGTCTCCGGGGTGTCTACTCCTATTAATCTCACGGGCGTAGTCCGGTTCCGGGTCTCTACCTTGATGGTGTCTCCATCGGTTACTTTGGTGACCTGTCCATAGAGGGTATCTGATCCTCCCATGCGGTAGATCAAGCCGTCGAACCCCAAACGTGAGACCGGATAGAAGAGAAGTGCGAGGATGAGAACTATGGCGACGAAGACGCGCTCTGAGTTGCCACCTGAGACGATACGGTATTCGTCGCGGCCAGGCAGGACGGCTATAAGGCGAGAAGGCCAGAAGAGCTGGACTCCTCCCAGAGTCATCATGTCGGCAAGGAGATGAGATCCGTAACCTACGAAGACGGCAACGATTACAGCGGGACGTCCGAAGATCCACCACAAGGGTAGCCCCAGGATCACTGTGGCGATCACCAAGGCGAGCAGCGAGTGAAGGAAACTCCTGTGTCCGAAGAAGCGGTTGAGGTCTTCGGAGATGGAGCCTAGCTGGTGGCCGATCCAACTCTTGGGGTAATCGGCGTCTGGTAGCACCGATGTAGCAGCGGCTATGAGCACTGACGGAGTCTCGTAGTGGACGTTGAAGATGGCAGAGGTGGCGAATCCGCAGCATTCAGCGAAGATCAGGTGTGTGGCTACCTTCAAGGAGAGAGCCTACTCCCTGGGACGCTGCATCTTGGAGAAGAACGGCTTGAGCCCGTACATCAGGGCAAACCCTATGCCGGCCAGGATATAGAGGTCCTGGTCATCGAGACCAAGAGAGATGTAACGGACTGCCATAGCCACGGCGGCGAAGACGAAGATAGCTGGGGTCATATCTATGTAGCGCTTCTCGTCTTCGAGTTGCAACTCCTCAACCTCCGCGCCGAGACGTTCGAGGGCAGTTCGTCCAGCACCGGCGAGATGTCCTTCGACCACTACCTTGCGGCCCTTCAAGATGGGACCGAGGACGTGTTCGATCTCACCGACCGAGGAACGGTAGAGAGCACGCTGCAGACCAGCTTCGTCGACGTCGCGGCCACGGACCTCTCCGAGTTCTTTCGGATCGAGCCTGCCGGCACGATAGGCGGCGAGGCCGAGGTACACCAATGCGGACTTCCTGGAGCCGGCGGGTATTCGGAAGTCTTCATCGGACTTTATCTCTGGAGCCTGGGAGGCGGTACCGGTAGAGAAATCAGGCAGGCCGGAGCGAGGAGAACGTCCGTTGTTGCCGTTCGATGTGGTGTCGAAATCCAAGTGCCTTGTCTTCTCCCGTGCATGTGTGTGACTTTCTCTCTTATATAGGGTTTCTCACACACGGCTGATGGCTCTTTGCTCACCTGCAACTGCCTTCTCTACGGACTGCGTGGAGGTGGATCGTAGCGACTCAAGAGGATCTTCGCGAGCCCTGCCTCGTTTTCCAGGACGCGACGTTTGATGTCGTCAGCGTGTACTGGAGAAAGGGATTTGAAGCCCCCGACTACGATACGGTAGCCCATGGGACAATCACCGTCGCCTTCGACACAGATCTCAAGGCCGAGCGCCCGGAGCTCCAGGTAGAGGGAACGGGCACGCTTGCGGCGGCGGTTCATTTCCGTATAGTGGCTCATTTCCCCGCACTCCTCCGACGATTCACCCTCGCGGATTCCACGATGGAGGGCGGACACTCGGAGGCTTTTACTTCGTGCCACTCTCCGGTGGTGGGGTCGTGGAGTGCTATGTAGCCGGGCTCCTTGGCCCACCTTATGACGAGGCCGCGCCGGTCAGCGGCTTCGAGCCTGAGACGCTCCCGTTCGAGGAGCCTTATGAGATCCCGCTTGTTCTCCTGGCAAGCGGCGAGCAGCTCGTCGGTGACGATCTCCGCCGGGGCGTCAACGCACAACGTGAGGCCGTTGGCCTGGAGACGAACGTCCTGTCGGCGCAGGTCCTCCAATAGAACGCTGACGTTCGAGGTTCGTGTTTCGCGAGCTGTTGCTACAGCAGTCATAGCGTGAACTTCACCCGTCCGTTTTCGTCGGGCGCGGGGAGGGGGGTCTCCCTTCCCCCGTTTTCGTTTGCAACGCTGCAACGGTCGGTCGAGAATGGCTTTTCGATGGGCTTTTCGGCACCTGAACCGTTGCGTTGCTCTATTGCATCGGTCGTGCAACGGTGCAACTCTTCCGTGGCAAGCAGTATCCGGAGGTCTTCCGGGAGCGGGTCGCTGGGGACCAGGCGGGCGGGCTTGCCGCGCCGGTCTTCAAGGTTCTTGAGGTAGCCCTGATCCGTGGCGTTGCGTACCCGACGGGAAGCGGCGGACTTGTCGAGGCCGAGCTCTTTGGCTACCTCCGCTATGGAGACGGGCTCTCCTTCGGCATCCTCGCGCAGCAGGCTCACCGCGGTGACGGCTTCACGTACCGTGGTGGAGACCGTAGCGTCGATGCCTTCGGAGACCAGGTCCTGGACGAGTTCTCGGACGGCTTCGTAGTCGTCGAGCGAGGCGACAATACGGTCATCTGCGTCTCGCTCGCGACTTGCCTGGTGGAGTACAGCATGGGCGCGGACGAGGTTGAGGACTGCTCCGAAATCCCGGCGGAGCCTGACGGCCACAGGCGGCACCAGTTCAGCCAGGGTCTCCGCGTAGGGGATGGTGACCCGGTGCTCGGCGCTTTCGAGCCACTCCTGAAGGGCGAGCCAGGGAGCGAAGTCAGTCTGCTCTGTCTTGCCTTTTGCCAGGGCGCGGATGACATCCCTGGTCTGATCCTGGGTGTCGGTGACGGTCAGGGAGAGCATCCGGGTCTCGTTTTCAGGGTGGAGTCTGACGGCGGTGGTCGTGACGATCAAGCCGGTTGGACCTTCCCGCTCGATTAGACGTGGGCGTATGCCGTCCTTGGTGCTCTCGACGGTCTCGTAGCGGACACGGCCCTCGGAGAGCAGAGAACGCATGAGGTAGGTGGCGAAGTCGCCGGACATGCCCTCAGCCTCGTAGATTACGAGGAAGCGATGTCTTATGGGCTCGTCGGAGTAGGCAAGTGTCCTCTCGCTCATGGCGGTCAGGGCATAGTAGGCGCTCTCGGGGAAGAAGGAGAGGACCCTTTCGACGAGATAGGTTTTGCCGCCGGAGGAGGGGCCTTTGACAGCGACGCTTGCGATCTTCTCCAGGAGACGCGAAGTGAGCGCCAGGTAGAGGAGCTTGGCGGCGAAGCGGCCTAGGATGCGCTCTTCATGGGCCAGTTCCTTGCACTGTTCCCACGCCTCACGGACGCGACTCTCCGCTTCCTCTTGTGCCGTATCGGTCCAGAGTCTCGCCCGTTTGAAGGCGAACCGCAGGGTCTGCTTGAAACGGGCCGGATCCCGAAGGTGGAGATCGGAGGCGTCTTTGGCGTCTTCCAGCCTTACGAGATATAGGCGGTCCCGGATGGCGGAGGCGGAAAGCCCCTCCTCGAAGGTTGCGCCGCCCTCGTCGGGTTCGATGATTGCGTAGACCTTCTCGATGCCGTCCAGGTGTCTCGCCCACTCCTCTTTCCAGTTGGCGGCGCCGGGGACGCCGAGTGCCTCTATGCCGTGATGCCAGAGGGTGTGGCAGTCGCTCTCGCCCTCGACCAGCACGACGTAGCCGGCCTCTCTTACCCGTTCCATGCGCCAGAGGCCATAGAGGATCGGCCTGGAGCCCTTGCGCCAACGGAAGCGGTTGTCGCCCTGTGAGGACTTCCCCAGAGAGACCCGGAGCCGCACCGCGCTCTCCGCGCCATCCTCATCCAGGTACGGAACCCGCACGGCCTTGTTTCCCATGTAGCTGATGGTAGAGAGGCCGAGTTGCTTTAGGAACGCGACCGGCAGCGACTTCGCTTCGGCGTAGGTTTCGAGGGTGCAGGAGGGTTGCACGGTTGCAGCCGGTTGCGTTTCAGCCTGCAACGCTTTTTCGTCGGTATCTACGCCGTATCTGGGGTGGTGTTGCACGGTTGCAGTCTTATTCGGGGAGAGGTCATCCCCCTCCCTCGCTCCACTTCCGCCATCGTTGGCGAAGAGGTCGCGCCGACGGACGCCTCGGTGTTCGAGGGCGGAGAGGACCTCGACCTGATCGCAGCCCGCGAAACAGCGCAGCAGGACTCCTCCATCCTCGGCCTCCCGGACGTGCAGGTTCGGGGTGTTGCGGTCGGCGTGGGCGGGGCAGAATGCCCAATACTCGCCCGTAGCATCGGGGCCACGGACGACTTCCAGGACACCCAAAACTCGTTCCAGCGGCCTCATGAGTCTCCTCTAGGGCCGAGTCCTGGGTGGATGCACGACGTAGACCACCGAGCCCTGGATGATGACGTCGCCGGCGAGGACTACCAGGTCTTCGTGGTCCCCGTTCTCGGGACTGAGCCTCACGAGTTCGTCCTCCCGGTAGAGTCTCTTAACGGTTACTTCTTCACCGTTGTAGAGGAGGGCGACGACCACTGTACCGTCGGGCGGGTCCTCGTCCTCTTCGATCACTAGAAGGTCCCCATCGTCGATGCCAGCACCGATCATACTCTGGCCGACTACCCGGAGCGCATAGCGGCCCCTTCCCGAAGGTGAGAGCATTAGCTCCGCCGGCAGAGAGAAAGTCTCGCTCTCGTCGGCGATGGCTTCCAGGCCTCGTCCGGCGGCGATCCGTCCCAGAAGAGGCGTCCTCCCCACCGCCTCCCAACCCATCCGGGAGAGCACCAAGCCGCGGGCCCGGCCGCTCTGACGCTCGACGTATCCGGCTTCTTCGAGCTTCTTGAGATGCTTGAAGACGGTCTGGGTGCTACTCAAACCTACAGCTTCCCCGATCTCCTTGATACTCGGGGACCCCTCATGCCTCACGGCCCTCTGGGCAAGGTACATGAGTATTTCTTCCCGCTTCTCGAAGTTCTCCCGCATCCGAACCATCCTTCCCGAAAGTGCCTCCGGAGGTACTGTAGCGCATGTCAGCCTTGACTACAAATATAATTTTGTAGTATGTTCTAGTAAGCGATAGCTCAGGGGAGGAAGGAATGGACGAACAGAGGCGAGAGTATTTGAAGGTCCCGGAGGTGGCGGAGATGTTGCAGATCGCCCGCAGCCGGACGTACGAGTTGGTTGGGAGTGGTGAGATCCCCTCGGTCAGGATCGGGCGTAGCGTCCGGGTCAGCCGGAAGGAGCTCGACCGCTGGTTGGAGGAGCATCGGCAGCCGGAGGCCGGGCGCAGGTAAACACTCCAAAGAAATCTCTGACTTGTAGCACGTGGATCATTGACATCGCCAGGAAAGAGATCAAAGATCATTCAATATGGTCGACCAATAGAGAGGAGAGGTGGAGATGGGTAAGCGGGGCAACGGCGAAGGGAGTATCAGTCGTCGAAGTAATGGTGGATGGATGGCGCAGTACGCAGTCTACACACCCGAAGGGCGAAAGCGGAAGACGATCTACGGTAAGACGAGGAAAGACGTCGCCGCGAAGCCGGCGCGGGCAGTCGCGGATCGGGAAGACGGTCTCGTCTTCGACGCCGGGAACCTGAAGGTCGGGGAATATTTGGAGCAGTGGCTCAAGGATAGCGTAGAGGGGAACGTCCGATCACGCACCCTCTCCAACTATCAGTTGCAGGTGAGGCGACATATCGTACCGGTGCTGGGGAGAATCCAACTGAAAACCCTCTCCCCCGCCCACGTCCAGGGTCTCTATCGCTCGAAGCTCGATGCCGGGCTCGCGCCTTCGAGTGTGCGCTACATCCACGCGGTCTTGCACCGGGCGCTCAAGCAAGCTCTGCGATGGGGACTGGTTCCAAGAAACGTAACGGAGGCGGTGGATCTCCCAAAACTGGTGAGTGAGGAGGTCGATGCCCTGACCCCCGAGGATGCGCGGTCATTTCTCGATGCTGCCCGTGGGGATCGCTTCGAGGCGTTGTACG
>JBBPZK010000028.1:0-7628 GCA_038199155.1 Rubrobacterales bacterium
CATAACCTCTTGGCCGAGCCTGCAGACCGATATCCGCAACGCGGGCGCAACCTGGGTGGACGAGGAAGTCGTCACCGATCAGGGCTTGGTGAGCAGTCGCAACCCCGACGACCTTCCCGCCTTCTGCGACAAAATCATCGAGGAGTTCGCTGAGGGCAAGCACAAGGATCAAGCCCGCAGCGCCTAGCGTAAATAACCAACAACCAATAACTCTAACAACAGCCGGGATTCTCGAAAAAGACCCGGCTGTTTTCTTTGCGCCCGGTTTCGGTAGGTTGCTCCGATGCACAACGATGCCATCGGCTATCATCTCCACGAGGCGTCCGAGGGGCCGACGCCGGAAGTGATGATGGATAGGAGAGGTTCGCACATCGGAGACCAAAGCTCCAAAAGAAACTCCTCGCCCACGCCCGGAACGAGCAGGGGCGGCACGGTACGGGTGCCGGAGGCCCTACTGGTTGGGAACCATTCTGAACCCGGTCACTACGGGTTCGTGATACTCGGCGCCGGGTGCGCGGGTCTCAGTTTCTGTTACTACTTGCTGGAGCAGGGCGTCGAAGCTCCGATCCTGATTCTCGACCAGAAGAGCGGTTTCGAGGACGACAGGACCTGGTGCTTTTGGGACGTCGAGGAAACGCCTTTCTCCCACCTGGCTACCCGCCGCTGGAACTCCTGGAGCCTCTACGCCGGTGGCGATAGCGTTTTACAGACCTCGGACGAGAACCCGTACATGTGCCTGACCGGAGCTGACTTCTACCGCTACGCGCTGGAGAGAATCTCTACTTATCCGAACGTTACGCTTCGTCTCGGCGAAGGCGTCGAGGACTACAAGGAACACGCTGGAATCACCTACGTCAGGACTCCGGAGCGGACCTATACCGCCGACTACGTGCTCGACGGACGCGGCCTGCTGCCCGGCTCCCAGGTTTTCGAGGAAGCCCGGAAAAAAGCCCGGTGGGTTCCACAGAGGTTCCTGGGGTTACGGCTCAGGACGAATCGTCCGGTCTTTGACCCGGAGGTATGTACGTTGATGGACTTCTCTGTGAGCCAGGATCCAGGGCCTCGCTTTATGTACGTGCTCCCGTTCGGGGAGCACGAGGCGCTCGTCGAGAACGTCTATCTGGCGGATGGGAAGACTTCGCGGGAAGAGCACTATGCGGAGCTCTCGGAGTACCTGGACGACCGCTATGGGCTGGGTCCCGGAGACTACACGGTAGATGGGGAGGAGCGCGGCTACATCCCGATGACGGACTATCGCTTTCCGAGGCGTCTCGGGGAGCGTGCTTATTCCATAGGCATGCTCGGCGGCGAGACCCGTCCCTCGACGGGCTACACGTTCCTACGCATCCAGCGTTACTGCCGGAGTCTCGCCGAGAGCCTGGTGCAATATGGGAGTGCTCCTCGTAATGTCCATCCGGGACGTTTGAACCTCCTGGACGGCATCTTTTTGCGCTACATGCTGGAGCATCCGGAGAAGCTGCCGGAGATCTACCGTCGCATGTTCGCCGGGTTGGGGCCGGAGTACCTGATCCGCTTTCTTACCGAGCGGAGCACGCCGGCGGATGAGTTGCGGCTCGTCATTGCCCTGCCGAAAGCTCCCTTTATAAAGATCGCCGGTCGTATGCTCTTCGGAAGCCGGACAGAGAGTTGAGGTGAACGGCCCGGCAACCCCGGAGGAAACCACCCGACGCACTCTGTTCCGGGTGATTCTCTTGCCTTCGTGGGCTTTTACGCTCTTCCTGATCTCACTCTACGTCGCCGGACTCAGCATCCCGGCTTGGTTGCAGTACGTTCCGTTCGCCGTCAGTCTGCTCTTCCTCGGGCTGCCGCACGGAGCCGTGGATCACCTGGTCCCAGGCAGGCTCTCAGGAAGCGGCGCATCCTTCAAATCCATCCTCGGCGTCGTCGCTCTGTACCTGATCCTCGCCTCGCTGTACCTGGCGCTGTGGTTCACGGTTCCGGTGGCGGCGTTCATCTTGTTCATCGCGCTAACATGGTTCCATTGGGGACAGGGAGACCTCTACTCGCTCCTCGCGCTCGCCCGCGCTGAGTATCTACGGTCGCCGCTCCTGCGACCCCTGAACGTTTTCGTCCGGGGCGGGCTTCCGATGCTCGTCCCGCTGCTCGCTTTCCCGGAAGTCTACCGAGGCATCGCCGAGAATATAACCGGCCTCTTCATCCCCGGAGGTATCGGGGAGATATCCTGGGTTTTCGGTCCTGCGTTCCGGATCACTGCAGCGCTTTCCTACGCCGCCCTCGTGCTCTTTACACTCACACTGGGATATCTGAGGGCTGGAAAAGTAGGTACGAAGCCCTTCTTCCTAGACGCCGCCGAGACGGCAATGTTGGCTGTCTATTTCTCGCTCGTGCCGCCGGTTTTGGCCGTCGGAGTCTACTTCAGCTCGTGGCACGCCCTGCGTCACGTAGCCCGCTTGATGCTGATAAACAAGGTTTCGGACTCTGACCTGCGGAGAGGCCGCGCTTTGGCCGCTTTTAAAGTGTTTTTACGGGACGCGGCGCCGCTCACCTTGATGGCGTTGGTGATATTGGTCGGGCTGTACTTCGCCGTACCCGGAAACGTGAGCGGGCCGGACACGCTGTTGGCGTTGTATCTCGCCCTGATCTCGCTCCTCACCCTCCCGCACGTCGTGATCGTCTGCTTTATGGACCGCCGCCAGGGGATCTGGAAGTGGTGAGATATCTTCTACTCTTCGTTTTCCTTTCGCCTATGGCATTGTTGGCGGCGTCTTCGACAGGGTGTGGCGCAACGAGCGTCTCCGGCGAGTCGTCGAAAGAGGGAGGGCTGGCGCGGGCTACCGTTTCACGTGTGGTGGATGGTGATACCGTGGAGGTTCGGCCTCGGATAGACGGCGAAGAGGACGTGCGGCTTATAGGAATAGATACTCCCGAGAAAGCATACTCCTCCCGCGAAGCCCAGCCGTATGCGCTGGAAGCTTCCCGATTTACGCGAGAGAAGCTCGAAGGGCGGAGGGTCGCGTTACGTTTCGGGGCCGATAAGAAAGACCGCTACGGACGGATTCTAGCCTACCTCTATCTGCCGGACGGCTCGATGTTCAACGAGACGCTGGTCGAGAAAGGTTACGCGCAGGTAGCCACCTTCCCGCCGAACGTCCACTACGTCGAGCGTTTCGAGCAAGCGCAGCGGAAGGCCCGCGAGGCAGGAGTTGGGATCTGGAGCCTCCCGAAAAGCAAGCTCTGCCGTCTGACGGACCGTGGAAACGGAATCGGCGGCGGTTGCTGAAGTTGGCCTGGGCTATCCTGAAAATGCCGTGGTTTAACAAGAGCCGAGGAGGGTAGAAGTTTAATTAATGTAAAAAGAAGAATCGCTAGGAGACGAGTATGCCGGAACGGGTCGAAGCGAGTGTAGATGTAGAAGCTCCCGTAGAGCAAGTCTACGGTTACTGGGAGACTCTCCAGAACCTACCCAAGTTCATGGTCAACATCGAGGAAATCCGGGAGACCGGTCCGGATATGACCCACTGGAAGGTCAAGGGGCCGCTCGGCGCGAAGGTTGAGTTCGACGTGCGGACTACCCAACAAGAGCAGAATGAGGCCCTCGGTTGGAACTCCATAGACGGCGACGTTCAGACTTCGGGTCAAGTCCGTTTTCGTGAGCTTTCCGGGGGGAGCACTCGTGTAGAAGCGACGATCAACTACTGGAACCCACCGGCAGGCAGGCTCGGAGAGGTCGCCTCGCGCCTCGTGGCGAACCCGAAAGTCCTGCTGGAGCAAGACCTCCAGAACTTCAAGGAGATCATGGAAGGGACCGCCACCCCGGAGGAGATCCAGGAGCGCTCCTCTAGCGCCAGCGTCCAGAGCGGTATCATAGCCGCCCTGACCTCCGGCGGCGGCCTCCTCGTGCTTGGCGGCGCCCTACTCCTGTACTTCCTGCTCCGCGGTAGCGGTGGCCGTTCCTCCAGAAGAAATAAGAGAACTAAAAAATCCCGCATCATCCTGGTGTTTTAAAAACCTCAGATAAGTTGGTTCGCGAACGGGGCTGCCAGCATGGCAGCCCCGTTCTCAGTTCGTGTCGAAGTTAGAGCGTTCCAATCTTCGCTGCGAGAATAAAGTCGCTCTCAGTGAGCCCGTCTATAACGTGTGTGAAGATCACCAACTCCGCCCATCCCCACCCAAAACTTACATCGGGATGATGTCCCTGCGACTCGGCGAGATCCACCACCAGTCCCACGAACCCGAACGCCTCTCGAAAGTTTCGGAATCGAAACCGCTTGCTCAAGTGATGATCCTCGACCACGTTCCAACCAGGCATTTGTCGCGCCAGCGCTTCCAACTCTGCTCCTCCGAGCGGCGGCGTGCCGCCCCTACACGGCTCGCACTTTCTATCCGCGAGCTTCGACATCTCTCTTCCTAACCGGCCGGAGAAAAGTGGTTTTCGTAGAGTTCCGCAAGATGGGACATGAAAACTTCCTTTCAGGAAAGTACCGGAGGTCGGGCTCGAACCGACACGATCTTTCGATCACCGAATTTTGAGTCCGGCGCGTCTACCTATTCCGCCACTCCGGCGAGCAACGTAGATTATACGCGGTGAACCGGGTAATTCTAGTGGGATGGACGCGAGCCTCCTGTATAATTAATCAGGTGCGTGTCTATCTAATCGACGGCTACTCTCTGCTCTATCGGGCGTTCTACGCGCTGCCGCAGAGTATATCCACTTCCGGAGGCCTCCCGACCAACGCGCTATACGGCTTTACCAGCATGATCCTCAAGCTTCTCGACTCCGACGAGGAAGAGGTCGGGCTCGGAGTGGTGTGGGACGGCGGGATGCCGAAGTTCCGGCTCGAAGTCTACCCGGAGTACAAGGCGCAGCGATCCGCGATGCCGGATGAGTTGAGGGCGCAGTTGGATCACCTCGATGAGATCCTCGAAGCCATGAACATCCCCGCCATCCGGGCCGAAGGTTTCGAGGCGGACGACGCCCTCGCGACGCTCTCCAGGCGAATCCCCGAAGACGTAGAGTTGATGATCGTCACAGGAGATCAAGACGCCATGCAACTTGTGGACGGCAACGTCAAAGTGCTCCGCACGACGCGCGGTGTCTCCGAAGTAAAGAGCTACGGCCGGGACGAGGTAATAGAGGAGTACGGCGTAACGCCGGAGCAGATACCCGACTACAAGGCCCTAACCGGAGATCCCTCGGACAACATCCCCGGAGTCCGGGGCATCGGTCCTAAAGGCGCCTCGAACCTGCTCCAGCGTTTCGCCACGGTCGCGGAGGTCTACGAGAACCTGGAAGATATCTCCGCCAAAGGAACGAGGCAGAAGCTGGAAGACGGTCGCGAGAGCGCCTTCATGTCGCTTGAATTGGCGCGGATGCGGTTCGACGCGCCGGTCGAGTTTGATCTCGAAACGCTCAAGTTCGAAGGCGTTTCGCCAGAGACCGGGAACATCCTGCGCCGCTACGAGTTCCGGAGTCTGGAGCCGCGTTTCGCTTCGCTGCCGGTTATTGGTGGCGAGGCGATGCCCGCTCCCGAGAGGCTCACCGTTCGGGTCTCCGGGGAGCCTGTCGAGCTTTCTTTCGAGCCGGTTGCGGCGGCGCCTGTTGGAGACGGGCGCTGGTGCGTGGCTGTGTCGGAGGATGAGGTGAGGATCGAAGATGGGTTGCCGGATCTCCCCCTGAAAGTCCACGATTCCAAGAAGAATGGGGTTCGGGAAGCGAGCTTCGACACGTATCTCGCGGCGTACCTGATCAAACCCGGTCTGGGCAGCTACGAACTGGAAGCTCTAGCCTCCGAGCGCGGTATGGCCGATATCGAGATCGTTCAAGACGATGACTCGGGTCTCGACCCGGACTCTTTGCCGGAGGTGTCCGAAGCGGCCCGGCGGGCGGCGCTCGTGTTTGCGCTCTCTCCCAGGCTGAACGAGGAGTTGGAGGAGATGGGCCTGGCGAGGCTCTACTACGACATCGAGCTGCCGTTGGCGGATGTGCTCGGCGAGCTTGAGAACATCGGGATGCCGGTTGATATAGAGACCCTCGAAACGGTCGGCGGTGAGATAGAGGAGCTACTCGGGGAGCTTGAGGGGAGTATCCACGAGGAGGTCGGACACGAGTTCAACATCGGCTCGCCCAAGCAGCTCGGAGAGGTCCTCTTCGAGGAGATGAGCATACCGCCGATCCGTAAGACCAAGACCGGCTACTCCACCGACGCGAAAGTCTTGCAGCAGCTCGCCGTCCAGGGCTACACTGTCGCGGAGCGTGTGATCCGCTACCGCGAGCTCGCCAAACTCAAGGGTACCTATATAGACGGACTGGTCGGCCTGATCGGGGAAGACGGCCGTATCCACACCACCCTCAACCAGACGACGACCGCCACCGGACGAATCTCTAGCGACTCCCCGAACCTCCAGAACATACCCGTCCGGAGCGAGATGGGCAACCGCATCCGGGAAGCTTTTACCTCCTCGGAGGGCAGGCGGCTCGTGGTCGCCGACTACTCTCAGATAGAGCTCAGGATACTGGCGCACATGACGGGAGAGCCGGCGCTGGTCGAGTCGTTTCAGAACGACGAATACGTCCATACTCGCACGGCTTCCGAGGTCTTCGACGGACGCATCGAGTCCGGTACTAAGGAGTTGCGGCGGCGGGCGAAGATGGTCAACTTCGGCATCATGTACGGTATTTCGGGCTATGGGCTGGCGATGAGGCTCGGGAACGTCCACCCGGCGGAGGCCGAGCGGTACATCAAACGCTACCTGGAGCGCTACCCCAACATCACCCGGTTCATGGATGAGACCTACGCAGAGGCCGAGGAGCGCGACCCCGAGCCATACGTGACGACCCTGTTCGGACGGCGGCGCTACGTGCCGGAGCTAAAGAACCCGAACAAGAACGTGCGGAAGCTCGGGGAGCGTATAGCCTTCAACGCGCGGGTGCAGGGGACGGCGGCGGATATTATCAAGGTGGCGATGGTCGATTTGCGGCCGCGGCTCTCTTCTTTGGGGGCGCAGATGCTCATGCAGGTACACGACGAGTTAGTTTTCGACGTGGATGAGGAGGCGGTCGAGGAGGTCGCGGCGCTCGTCTCTAAGAAGATGGTCGCCGCCTACGACTTGAACCCGCCGCTGGAGGTCGAGGTAAAGGTTGGGGAGCGGTGGGGAAGGGTCAACCCGCTGTACCGACGGCAGCCGGGAGATAAGGTATAATTTTCCCTTGGCGTTGTAGAGTTGTAAACATTGGATTTAAGGCTTCTATTTATTTCTCTCTGGCAAGCAAAAAAAAGGAAAGTAACTACTAGATGACGGAAATCACTGAAAACGGGGCCCGCGAGATGACCATGAAGGACTTCTTCCGGGAGGAGAACGGGGAGATAGTCCCCATAGACGACAGCGTCCTTATAGACTTCAAGGACGGCGACATAGTCGAGGGCGAGGTCGTCCGGATCGACAAGGACGAGGTCCTCGTGGATATCGGCTACAAGTCCGAGGGGCTCATCCCCTCGAACGAGCTCTCCATCCGCAAGGGGGCGGACCCGAAGGACATCGTGGAGCTCGGCCAGCACATGGAGGCGCTCGTCCTCCAGAAAGAGGACGCCGACGGCCGGCTCATACTCTCGGCCAAGCGGGCGGCATTCGAGCGTGCCTGGAAGCGG
>JBBPZK010000029.1:0-4746 GCA_038199155.1 Rubrobacterales bacterium
CTGCCGAAGAAGCCGGGATCCTTTTCACGGGCCAAGCCTCCTCAGGATAGCCCGCCTATAAGAACGCAGGTTTTACGAAAAGCGTGTCTTGGGTCTCGGTAGCGCTTCGCCGTCCACTTCGAGGTCCACTCTCTCGTTGTAAAAGCACAGGTGTCCGGCGACTTTTTCCACCGCCGCGATCGGCTCCGGGTAGTGCCAGATCACGTCTTCTCCTTCTTCGTAACCCGCAACCGAGTAATAAGAAGCGGTACCCTTATACGGACACTCCGTCCGGGTCTCACTCGGACGCAGCTTCTCCGACTTTACGTCTTCCGGTGGGATGTAGTATCGGGTCGGCAAGCCGGTTTCGAACAGCAGCTTCGGGTTGCTGGTTTCGGCGATCACCTCCCCGCCTACCGAGACTTTGACGTGTCGCGAGCTGTCCAGCACATCCACTCGATGGTAAGGGTCTCTTGCGTGGACGAAAACCTCTTCGTCCTCCTCGAACCAGGAGTCCATCGCATTCCAGTAAAAGGAGATGAACCCGGATATCGGTGGGCAGTTGTCTATCGGTTCCGGGTAAGCCCACGCGGAGTTCTCGGCGACGCGCTCTCCGACCTTGACCGACCAGTACGACGCGTCGCCCTTGAACGGACAATTAGTCGTATGGGTCGTTTTTTCGAGAAGGTCCATGCGGACATCTTCCTCCGGGAAGTAGTAGAGGGGAAGGTGATCCCGCTCGTGCAGTAGCTTCGCCGAACGGCTGTCCGCAATGGTCTCTCCACCGAACATTACCCTCACCCGACGCGGCGACTCCTCGAAATATAAAACGTGCCCCTCCGGAGCTGTCACCTCGAAGTTGAACTTGCCGGAGCCCTGAGCCCCGAAAGGCCCCGTCCCTATCGTTAGAGTCATAACCAATATCCCTTTCACACCTCGCCATACAGACACTGACCCTCGAATACCGCTTTCATCCCATGTTACACCTTCTTTTCGAGCAGACTACGCAATTGTTTGGCGAATTTGCCGCATGGATCTTGACAAACGCCACCCGGTGAGTAAAATACAAGGTCTTGCGACAAGCAAGAAAAAGTAGTACAATCTGTTCAGTGCCTCTGGCGGGCTTTGACATGCGGTGCGGAGGCTGACGTGACCGAGGTCGCGGTGGACACGGGACTGAAATCTTACAGGAGGTCGGTGGATGAAATCTACTACGAAAACGCGAAGTTACGAGCGTGAGGGTCAGACGCCTGAGTTGTTGGCGAAGTACCTGTCTCATATCGGTCAGGGGAAGCTGCTTACCCACGCCGAGGAGATAGACCTCTCCAACCGTGCGAAAGCCGGTGATGAGAGGGCTCGTCAGAGGCTCATAGAGAAAAACCTGAGGCTCGTGGTATCGGTTGCCAAGAAGTATCGTGGGATGGGGCTGCCTTTCGAGGATTTGATCCAGGAGGGCAACATCGGTCTCATGCGGGCCGTCGAGAAGTACGACCCGGATCGCGGGTATCGGTTCTCCACCTACGCGACGTGGTGGGTGCGTCAGGCCGTGCAGCGGGCGGTCGCGGACAAGGGCCGTACCATCCGGGTGCCGGTACATATGGGAGAGAAGATCCGCAAGATGGCCCGCGTCTACAACGAGCTTTCCGCGGAGCTAGAGCGTGAGCCGATGGACGAAGAGGTCGGCGAGCAGCTCGGGTGGGATGTGGATCAGGTTCGCGACGTAAAGGACGCGATGCCGGACGCGACCAGCCTCAACCAGCGGCTCTCCTCAGAGAGTGACAGCTCCGAGCTCGGGGAGTTCATAGAAGACGAACGCGCCTCAGACACCCCCGGCGAGGTTGCGCGGGAGATGGAGACGGCGCAGTTGGAAGAGGCGATAGGCGGTCTGCCGGAGCGAAACCGGCGCGTCCTGGTGAGGCGCTACGGGCTCGACGGCGAGGATACTGCTACTCTCGCCGAGCTGAGTGAAGAGCTTGGTATCTCTCGCGAGAGGGTCCGCCAGCTCCAGCGCGAGGCCGAGCAGATGCTCAGGAACGGCGCCTACAGCAAGTTCTTCAACAACGCCGCGTAAATCCCACAAAATTCGCGATCGCGACAGAGACCGGCCGGCTGAAAAAGTCCGGCCGGTCTCTTTTTTTGGCGAAGCAGCCCGGATTCCGCCCCGCGTTTACTGGATGATGCGGGCTGCCTTCAGCGTTTGTACGGGTTGTGCTCGTCGTAGGCTGCTATTGTCTCGGCGAGCATCTCTTTCTCTGTTTCGAGGTACTGTTCGATTGCTTCTCTGAAGCCGGGGTGGCGGATGTCGTGGACGCTGTAGGTGAGAGAGGGTAGGAAGCCTCGGGCGTGTTTGTGCTCGCCCTGGGCGCCGGCCTCGAAGAGAGAGAGGCGGCGTTCGATGGCGAACTCGATCTCCTGGTAGTAGCAGAGCTCGAAGTGGAGGTTGCGCCGCTCTTCTGCGGCCCCCCAGTAGCGCCCGAAGAGCGAATTACCCTTGAAGAAGTTGAGCGCGCCCGCTATAGGACGGTTCCCGCCGAATCGGCCCAGGCTCAGACGGCTCACGTTAAAGCGGCCCGCGTTGGCGCCGTTCCTTTCGTCTCGCGCGAGCACGAGCAGGATCCGGTCGCTCATCGTTTGGAAGACTTCTTCGAAGAACTCTTCCGTTAGATACGGCATGCCCCACTTCCTGTCGAGCGTGCTGGTGTAGAAGCGGTACATAATGGAGGCGTGGTTGGGAGAAAGTTGTTCTCCGGTGAGGCATTCTATCTCCAACCCTTCTTCTCCGAGTTGGCGGCGTTCGCGGGAGATCTGGCGTCGGCGCTTTCCCTCCAAAGCGGCTAGATAATCCTCGAAAGCCTCGTAGTCCCGGTTGCGCCAGTGGAACTGTAGCGAGTGGCGGATCGCGAACCCGCGCGCGGCGAACTCGTCCAATTCTTCCTCCGGCACGAAGAGCGCGTGCGAAGAACTGACCCGGAGATCCTCCGCGAGCTTGCGCGCCCCGTCCAGCAGAGTATGTATTACCTCTTCGCGGGATCCCTCACCGGCATCGGGACGTATGAGGAGCTTTGGTCCCGTAGCGGGTGTGAAAGGCACTGCTGAGACGAGCTTTGGGTAGTACGGCAACCCGTGCTGCTGGTAGGCGCGGGCCCACTCCCAGTCGAAGATGTACTCGCCGTAGGAGTCGGTCTTGAGGTAGAGGCAGAGCGCGCCGAGTAGACGCCCTTCGTCCTTGCAGAGCAGGTAGACCGGCGACCATCCGCTCGCCCGACCGATGCTCCCCGAACGCTCCAGCGCCCGCAGGAACTCGAAGTCGAAGAAAGGAAAGTCCGGCGGCTCCAGCACGCGCCAGTCAGCCTCATCCACCTGCTCTATGCCGAAAACCCGCTCGGCCCGCATCACGCCATCGCCGCCCGCTCTGCTATTAAGTCGGCGATACTCTTGCTCGTCGTCTGGCCCAAACCGTTAGAAACCTCCACGAAGTTGCGGGTACGACAACGAGTATTCTACTTGCAAGCAGCCTTTGGTCGAGAGGAAACTTTCCGACGTCTGCCAGGTCGCGTACTTGACGCTGATTCCAGGCTCCTTTATTCTCGGTAGTAAGCACAATCCAGGCTTGGAAAAGCGTATTGGTAAAGGGACAACCAGCCTGCGCGGGTGTGTTGTGGTCTGTATACGGAGGTGAGGCTGGCGCGATTCTGGCTTATACAGGGGTGATCCGGGGTTCTAGGGAAAAGGAGAAGCCGCATGGCGGGCGAATATGTACTTGCTATAGATCAGGGGACGACGGGGTCGAGGGCGATAATCTTCAACAACGACAGCGCGACGGTGGGGGAGGCGTACGCTGAGTTTACCCAGCACTATCCGAAACCTGGCTGGGTCGAGCATGACGCTTCGGAGATCTGGGACGGCGTACTCCAGGTCATAGAGAAGGCGCTGGAGGATAGCGGCGTCTCGGCCGACAACCTTGCGGCTATCGGTATCACCAACCAGCGCGAGACGGTCGTGATGTGGGATCGGGAGACGGGCGAGCCGGTGAGCAACGCCATCGTCTGGCAGGACCGGCGCGGGGCGAGCATCTGTAGCGACCTCGTAGAGCAAGGGTACGAGAAGACGGTCAGAGACAAGGCGGGCCTTACCGTTGACGCCTACTTCTCCGGCTCGAAGGTGAAGTGGATGCTGGACAACATAGAGGGCTTGAGAGAGCGGGCGTCGAACGGGGAGATCGCCTTCGGCACCATGGATTCCTGGCTCATCCACAAGCTCACCGGCGGCCGGGAGCACATAACAGACTACACTAACGCTTCGCGCACCATGCTCTACAACATCTTCGAACTGAAGTGGGACGACGAGCTTCTGGAGATGCTGGACGTGCCGCGGGAGATACTCCCTGAAGTCAAGCCGAGTTCCTTCGTCTACGGCAACACCGACCCGGACGTCCTCTTCGGGACCGAGGTCCCGATAGCCGGTATTGCCGGAGACCAGCAGGCCGCTCTTTTCGGGGAGGTTGCCTACGAGAGAGGCCAGGCCAAGAACACTTACGGCACGGGTTCGTTCGCCCTGATGAACACTGGGAGCGAAGCCATAAGCAGCGAAGGCGACCTGCTGACGACCATCGCCTGGGGCCTCGGGGACGAGCCGGTAGAGTACGCGCTCGAAGGTGCAATCTTCATAACCGGCGCGGCCGTGCAGTGGCTGCGGGACGGGATCGGCATCATCCAGGACGCCTCCGAAACCGAAGAGCTGGCCCGCAGCCTCGATTCGAACGACGAC
>JBBPZK010000030.1:0-22159 GCA_038199155.1 Rubrobacterales bacterium
CCGCGCGAACGAGAGCAACTGCCGCTGGCCCTGGGAGAGCGAACCGCCGCCTTCCCCCAGCACGGTGTCGTAGCCTTCCGGGAGCGCCGCGATAAAGTCGTGGGCGCTGGCGGTTCGGGCCGCCGCTTCTACCTCCTCTCGCGTCGCGTCGAGGTCGCCATAGCCGATGTTGTCCGCGATGGTGCCGGAGAACAGGAACGGCTCCTGCAAGACCATCCCGATCTCCGCGCGCAAGTCCTTGCGGGCGAACTGGCGCACGTCGCGGCCGTCTATCTTTACCGAGCCCTCCGTTGTGTCGTAGAAGCGGGGGATGAGGCTCGCGATGGTCGTCTTGCCCGCGCCCGTCGGCCCGACCAGCGCGATCGTCTGTCCCGGCTCCGCCTCGAAGCCCACGTCTCGCAACACCGGACGGCCAGGATCGTAGGCGAAAGAAACATCCTCGAAGGTGATGCGACCCTCCAACGAGCCTGGTTTCTCCGCGTCCGGCGGATCGGCGGGTTCCGGGTCTTCGTCGAGGATGTCGTAGATGCGTTCGGCGCCGGCGAGGGCGGCCTGGGCCTGGGTGTAGACCTGGGAGGCCAGCTGGATGGGGCGGAAAAACTGTTGGATGTAGATCAGAAACGCCGTAAGGATGCCTACGGTTAGCGAGCCGGAGAAGACCAGGTATCCGCCGTAGCCAATCACGAGCGCCGTCGCCAGCGTCGAGAGCACGTTTATGGCCGGGGCGAAGGCCGAGGTGATAGCCACCGCCTGTACGTTGGCGTTGCGGTTGGCGGCATTCCGCTCTCGGAAACGGGCGATGTTTTCCTCTGCCCTGTCGAAAGCCTGCGCCTCGCGCACCCCGACGATGTCTTCCTGGATGCCCGCCGTCACGTCCCCGACCGTCTCGCGCGTCAGCCGGAAAGCCGTCCTCGCCCGACGGGCGAAAAACGAAGTCGTCAGGAGCATGATCGGGATGACCAGGAAGCACGCCAGCGCAAGTCTCCAGTCCAGGAACAGCATAGCTATGACTATCCCGATCAGGCTGAACAGAGAGCCGAGGAGTTGTGTGAGGCCCTGCGAGAAGAGCTGGTTGAGTGTGTCGACGTCGTTGGTCACCCGGCTCATCAGGTCGCCGACGGGGCGCTTATCGAAGTAGCGGAGGGGGAGGTGTTGGATCCTGTCGAAGATACGCTCCCGGAACCGAGCCAGAACGCCCTGCCCGATATACCCAACCTGATACACCTGCCCGCGCGAGGCGAAAGCTCCCACGGCGTACACCCCGAGCAGCACCAGCATCGTCCACAGCAGTCCTGTCGGGTTGCCCTTGAGGATATAGAGGTCTATGGCTCGTCCGATCAACCACGGACCACTCGCCTGAGACACCGCCCCGAGCACGACGAGCACAAGCACCACAAGCATCTCCCGCTTGTAGGGAGCCAACTCCGAGAGCAGACGCCGCGCCGTCGCGCCTCTGTCGGCAGCCGTCTCCTGCGGGACTTCGGCAATGGACTGTATGCCCCGCATTCCCACTACGCTAGTTCATGCCCGCTAGCGTCTGCTCCGCTTGGTCGGCGGTCATCGGCTCGTTGTAGATGGGAGAGCCCGGCTCCTGCTTACCGCTGTCCCGCAGGGAGCCCGTGTCTACCGGATCGAAGCCTATCTCCTCGATCAAGCCCGACACTACAGCCTTCGCTTCGTCATCGTCACCTGCCAGGAAAAGCACCAGACGATCTTCTCCTTCGCTGGTTCGGCCTTCGTTGGCGAGCGTCTCGTAGTACATGGTGTTGAACGCCTTGACGAGACGCGCGTCCGGCAGGTGACGGGCCAAAAGCTCGCTCGACGTAAGGCCGCCGAAGTCTATCTGCCCATCCCGTCCCTCGTAGTAGTTCATAGCGTCGATGACGACCTTGCCTGCGAGTGGTTCCGCCGGTATCGTCTCGTAAGCGAAGAACGGGATCGCCACGAGCACTACTTCGCCGAAAGCAGCAGCTTCGTCCGCGGTTGCGGCCCGGACGTTTGAGCCGATGTCGGCGACGAGGTCTTGCAGAGAGTCCGGTCCCCGCGAGTTGCTGATCGCCACCTCGTGTCCGGCCTGGGCGAAGAGCCGCGTGGCGCTCGCACCGATGTTGCCGGAGCCTATGACGCCAATGTTCATCTTCCGCCTCCTGTATCGCTCCTGTTCGTTACGCCGCCTCGTTTAGCTCCGCAAGCTCGTTGTCGGAGAGTTCTATTCCGGCTGCGGCGACGTTGCCTTCCAGGTGATCCACGGACGAGGTGCCGGGGATGGGGACCATGACCGGGGATCTGGCCAGCAGCCAGGCGAGCGCTACCTGCGAGGGGCGGGCGTTTTTGCGAGAGGAGATCTCATTGAGCGGGCCACCCTCCTGCGCCAGTTTGCCAGTCGCCAGCGGGGACCACGGGATGAAGGCTATGCCTTCCTGCTCGCAGAAGTCCAGGACATCTTCCGAGCCCCGATCGGTCAGGTTGTAGCGGTTCTGGACCGAGACGATCGGCACTATCTCCCGCGCCTGCTTTATCTCCTCGACTCCGACCTCCGAGAGACCTACGTACCGGATCTTGCCCTCATCCCTCAACTCCGACAACAACCCCAGCGACTCCTCGGCCGGGACTTCCGGGTCGATGCGGTGTAGCTGGTAGAGGTCTATCGTCTCCAGGTTTAGGCGCTTGAGGCTGCTCTCACACGCTTTGCGCAGGTGCTCGGGACGGCCGTTCGGGGTCCACTGGTTGGGGCCTCCGCGCGTCAGGCCGCCCTTCGTGGCGACGAGCAGGTCTTCCGGGTATGGAGAGAGCGTCTCGCCGATGAGGCGCTCGGAGACGTCGGGGCCGTAGGAATCGGCGGTGTCGATCATGTTGATCCCTAGCTCCACCGCGCGCCGGAGCACGGCCTTCGCCTCCTCGGGGTTCGCGGGCTCGCCCCAGATGCCTTCTCCGGTTATTCGCATGGCCCCGAAGCCCAGGCGGGTTACCTCCAGGTCTCCTCCTATGGCGAAAGTACCGGAAGAGGCGGCGTTCAGGCTATTGTTCGATTCTGACATGAATGTACCTTTCTAGTTGTGACCGATGGGTTCCTGGATCAGTTGCGATCCCAGTATTTCATTGTACAACTCACTATCACGGAGCAGTTGCTCGTGGGTGCCGCTCGCCGCTATCTCGCTGTCGTCCAGGATCAAGATGAGGTCGGCGTCGCGCACGGTCGATACCCTTTGGGCAATGACGAAGACCGTCCGGCTCCGCTCACGCATGAGCCTGTCCAGCGTCTCCTGGATGGCGGCTTCGGTCTCCGCGTCCACGGCCGAGGTGCTATCGTCCAGGATCAAGAGTTGGGGTTCCACCAGGAGCGCCCTCGCTATGGCAACCCGCTGACGCTGTCCACCGGAGAGCCCGAGTCCCCGCTCGCCGATAATGGTCGCGTACCCGTCCGGCAGCGCCGAGATAAACTCATCGGCCTGAGCCGATCTCGCCGCCTCCATTACCTCTTCATCCGTGGCGTCCGGTTTGCCGAAGGCGATGTTGTCGCGCACGGTGCCGGAGAACAGGCGTGTCTCCTGGAGGACTATCCCGATCTGTCGCCGCAGGGAAGAGAGCGTCACGTCGCGCACGTCGTGTCCGTCGAGTCTGACGGAACCCCCGGTCACGTCGTAGAAGCGGGGCAGCAAGTTGACGAGGGTAGATTTGCCGGAGCCAGTCGTGCCGAGGACGGCGACCGTCTGGCCCGGTTCGGCTACGAAGCTCACCCCGCTCAGGATGTCCCGCTCCGTTCCCGGATAGCGGAAGCTTACGCTGTCGAACTCGACGCGGCAGTGGATGGGGGGGAGAGGTTTCGCGTCCGGGCTGTTTTGCACGTCCATCGGGGCGTCCAGGATCTCGAAGACGCGCCGAGCGGACGCCCCGGCACGGGAGATGCCCGCCGAGAGGAAGCCAATGGTCAGGATGGGGAAGAGCATGAAGCCGAGCAGGGAGTTGAACGCGACGAGCTGCCCGATAGAGAGTGCGCCGCCGATAACCTGGAGCCCGCCGAACAGCACTATAAGGAGCGTCCCGAGGTTTGCGAACAGGAACACGAACGGGAAATTGTTCGAGAACACCCGCACGGTTGCAAGGTTCCGATCCAGCAGCGTCCGGTTCGCCTCGCGGTAGCGTTGCGTCTCGTAGTCCTCGCGGGCGAAAGCCCGGATCACGCGAATACCCGAGAGGTCTTCCTGCAGGACCGTGTTCAGACGTCCGAGGGCCTGCTGCACGAAGCGGAACATCGGCCCTATTTTGCCGACGAAGCGGACGAGCACCAATCCGATCACCGGTACGATGGCGAGCGCTATGAGCGCCAAACGCCAGTTGAGGTAGAAGAGCAGCACCGTCGTACCGAGGAGCATCACGACCGCGTTCGCGAGCTGGACGACCCCGGAGCCTGAGAAGGTCCGGATCTGCTCTACGTCGTTGGTGAGGCGCGTGACGAGCTGTCCCGTCTCGACCTTGTCGTAGTAGGAAAAAGAGAGCCGCTCTATCCGGGCGAAGAGCGCGTCCCGCAGGTCGTAAGCCACGCCCTGAGATGCCCTCTCGGCCAGGTAGCCCTGCAAGAACTGGAAGACGCCTTGCACCAGCGCGACACCCACCATGATCCCGACTATCAGGAAGATCACACCGAGCTTGCCAGGACGGATGCCGTCGTCTATGGCCCGCCCGATCAAAAGCGGCGTCAGCAGGTTCGCCCCGGATACGAGCACGAGCGACACGAAAGCGCCGAATGCCTCGCGCTTGTAGGAACGCAGGTATCCGAGCGCCCGCCGGAGCGCCCCGATGCCGCTGTCCTGTTCCTTTCGCGGAGCGTCTATTCCGGCGCCAGCCCTTTCTTTCTCAACTCCGCGAGCGCCGTCTCGGACTTTTCGAGCTTCTCCAGCCCCATCCCGCGCAGGACACCCGGCTCCTTGGTGAACTGGATATCCTCGTATTCGACGACCTGCCAGTGGTTGCCCCACGGGTCGAGGAAGTCCAGCCCGCGTCCCGGCAACACCTCGGCGTCCGTCTCCTCCAGCGCCTCCCGGAGTGCTTCCCGGTTGTCCACGACCATCCCGATGTGACGGGATCCGTCCGGCGGCTGTTTGCGTCCCTCGGAGAGGGCGAGGAATTGGTCGCCGGCGTCTACGAACGCCATCTTCGGCGCGCGGCCGCGCAGCTTCAACTCGAAGAGGCGGCCGTAGAATTCCAGGGCCGCCTCTATGTCGCCTACTTCGAGGGCGACGTGGTTGAAACCAAGGAAGTTGGCTTTGTTCGTCACGCGCCCATCTGGGTTGTGTGCTCGGGCCCGACGAAGACCACGACCCGCTCGTCGCCGGGCTGGTGGAAGGGATACTCGTCCTGGCCCAGGTACTTCTTCGCCATCGAGTTGATGAACGCGAGGTCCGGGTCTTCCTCTATCTTCGCTACCTCGCCCCGTACTTCCAGATAGCGGTAGGGGTTCTCCGGATCGACTATTGAGAGCGCTATCCTGGGGTCACGTTCAACGTTGCGGTACTTCTGGCGTGTCTTTGTCTGGCTGAACTTGATGTGCTCGCCGTCCCAGTCGAACCAGACGGGATTATTCTGCGGCTCGCCGTCCGGGCCGAGTGTGGCGACGTGGACGAGGGCGGTGCTTTCCAGCAGGTCCCGGTATCCTTCGGGGATCTCTACTCCCCGACCGTCACCGGCCATCTACAGGCTCTCCGGTTCGCCGGGCTCCCCGCCGGACTCTTCCTGCTGATCCTCTTCCTCGGTGACCGTGTTGGCGACCATGAGCAGCGCGATCATGAAACCGATCGGGGCGATCCAACGCGGAAGCCGGATGCCGAGGGCGTGGTCCATGGAGTATTTCCCGTCGCCGGACATCATCAGGACTGACGCTATCGCTATGTTGATCAGGGGCAACTCCGGGCCGCCCTCGGTTGCGAAGACCGGCGTCTTCCAGTGGACTTTCCTGGCTGCCATCGCCATCGAGCCGACAACACCCAGAGGGCCGAGCGGATTGAGAAGGCCCAGCAGCGTGAGCACTCCGCCCCCGAATTCCGAGCCCGCCGCGAGCGCTGCCCAGCGACTCCCCGGCTTGAGCCCGAGCGACTCCATGAACCCGCCGGTTCCTTCCATACCCGGACCGTTGAACCAGCCGAAGAGCTTCTGCGAGCCGTGGCCCGCCATCAGCAGCCCTAGTGTCGTTCGTAGGATCAGTAGTGCAAAATTCCCCATACTTTGCCTTTCTCAGATAGTTTTATCGAATACATTTCTCAGGCTTCTAGCCTGGTTTTCCTCTGGAGGTGAGGGTGCGGTCGTGTTTGCCTTCTACCGGTAGGCCGGCCTGTATCCAGTCCTGCTTGCCTTCCACGTAGTGACGCACCTCTTCGTAGCCCATCTCCTCCAGCTCCCGAACCTCTTCTTTCGAAGCTTCGCACTCGACGCTCATGCAGTAGACGATTACTTCCGCGCTCTTGTCTGGGAGAACTTCCGGCGCATCGTCCACGAACTCGTATGGGAGGTTGATCGCCCCCGGTAAGTGGCTGCTCTCGTAATGCTGCCGCGAGAGCGCGTCGACCAGAACGAAATCATCTCCCCGGTCCATTTTCGCCTCTAACTCTTCGCGGGATATGTCTTTTCCCACGTCACGCCTCCTCTCCCGGACACCGGGTACGATCTCCTTTAGTTTAGCGCGAGTCAGGCGATGGCGATATTAGTGCAGGTGGCCCCGGTCGTAGCGCTTGCCGACTTCTTCCCAGTTGACCACGTTCCAGAACGCCTCTATGTACTCCGGGCGGCGGTTCTGGTACTTGAGGTAGTAGGCGTGCTCCCAGCAATCCAGGCCGAGGATCGGGGTCTTCTCCTCCATGAACGGTGAGTTCTGGTTGGGACTCGTCTCAATCGAGAGCGAGCGGTCGGCGTCCACTATAAGCCAGCACCAGCCGCTACCGAACACCGCTCCCGGGGCCGCTGCCGCCGCGAACTGCTCCTTGAAACTATCGAAGGAGTCGAAGGACCAACGTATCGCCTCTTCGAGGTCTCCCTCCGGTTCGCCGCCGCCTCCCTGACCGTTAGGGGCCAGAATCTGCCAGAACAGGCTGTGGTTGGCGTGGCCGCCGCCGTTGTTTCTTACGGCACGGCGGATATCTTCCGGGACCGAATCCATGTCGGCGAGAAGCTCGTCCACGTTGCCTGGGTCGGAGTCGGGGTGTTTCTCGAGGGCGGCGTTGAGGTTGGTCACGTAGGTGTTGTGGTGCTTCTCGTGGTGGAGGTGCATGGTCTGTTCGTCTATGTAGGGCTCTAAAGCGTCGTAGCCGTAAGGTAGTTGCGGGAGTTCGTAAGCCATCTTCGCGTCTCCTTTTTCGAAGGTTTGATCCGCACCGGAACGCTCCATGTCTCCTACACCTCTCACCTCCTCGGTAGTGGCCAACCAGTCAACGATATGTTAGACGGCCAACCTGCGCCGCACACTGCCCTTTCGTCCAGTTTTCGTAAACACCGCGTAACTCTTGGCTCCGACGAGCCCTTCAGGAATGTTTCAGCCGACGGTGACTCGTAAAATTTCGCCTTTTTAGAGACCGTCACTCCGGTAAGATCACGGGATGCCGGGCAGCAGAGAAAGGACTCTCACGGTCGAGGAGGCGAGGGCCTTCTACGACGGCTTCGGGGCGCGCCAGGACCGTCAGGGTTTCTACGAGGACCGGGCTTTGGCAATACTCGCGGAGCACGCCGGGTTCGAGAGGGCGGGCGCGGTGCTGGAGTTCGGTTGTGGGACGGGACGCTTCGCCGGGAGGATGATGTCGGAAATGTTGCCGGTAGAGGCCCGCTACCTCGGGCTGGACATAAGTACGACTATGGTCGGGCTCGCCCGGGAACGGTTGCGGCGTTGGCCGGAGCGTGCGGAGGTGGTGCTGTCGGACGGCTCGAACGTGTTGCCTGTCCCGGACGATGGCTTCGACCGCTTCGTTTCGAGCTACGTCTTCGACCTCTTGGGCGAGCAGGACATCCGAGCCACCCTGGAGGAGGCGGACAGGGTCTTGTCCGCAGACGGAAGGCTTTCTCTGGTGAGCCTGACTTATGGAGAGGGGGTCTTGCCGGGTCTGGTCTCGTCGGTATGGAAACAGGTCCACGGACTGCGTCCGCGGTTGGTGGGCGGGTGTCGTCCGGTCCGGCTTACGCGCTTCCTTTCCCCGAACCGTTGGCGCATCCTGCACCGGGAAATCGTGACGTCGTTTGGCGTCAGCTCGGAAGTACTGGTGGCCTCCAGATCAGGCGAGAGGTGAAAGACACACACTGACTTGTCATCGGAGGAGACACCTTCGGCGAGGGTGAGAGCAAACAGAGCTTCCGGGTGAGTATCGCGGGAAAATCCCGGCTGCACCGACTCCTTGCGTGGTTCGCTGTATCATTCTTGCTCGAGTCGGGCGTTTTCGAGGATCTCGACGACCGTTTCGTCGGAGACCTGCTCGAAGTTCTCGTACCAGATACCGACGGCGATGAGCTCGATGGGTATTGCAAGGCTGACCAGGTCGTCTACCTCTGGGTAGATCTCCTCAACCGTCTGGGCCGCGCACACGGGCACGGCGAGGACCAGACGTCTTGGTCCCTGCTCCCGGATAGAGCGGATCGCCGCCCGGGCCGTCACGCCGGTGGCCAGGCCGTCGTCCACCAGTATCACAGTCTTTCCACGAACATCCATGGGACTGCGCTTTCCCCGCAGACGGCGCTGGCGACGCTCCACTTCCCTGCTCTCTATGGCCGTGATACGTTCGACGTAGCCCTCAGGTATGCCTAGCTGGGAGATGAGCCGGTCGTTTAGCACCCGCGCCCCTTCCTGGGCGACGGCCCCGATACCGAGCTCCGGCTGACCGGGGGCGCCTAGCTTGCGAGATATACAGATATCCAGCGGCGCGCCCAAAACGCGTGAGACCTCGTAACCGACCGGCGCCCCGCCACGGGGCAGGGCGAGTATTACTGGGTTCTCCTCCCGATATCGCTCCAGCTTCCCGGCGAGCTTCCGGCCCGCGTCGGATCTATCCTCGAACAGTCTCTTCTCGCGTCCCATCCAACCCTCGACCAGCGAACCCGGAGATCAAAGCCTTCGACTCCTCACACCAACGGATGTATTCTTCTTCGAAGCCGATGCCCCGCTTGAGGACCAGGAGTGACCCGAGATGAGCCTCGCCGGAGATCTCACCTTCCCGCAAACGCCTATCCAGGTTCCGGCCCAACTCCCCATAGTAGCCTAGCCTGGCGGCGTGACGCACCCGGGCATCATCCAGCAAACGCGACACCTCCGCCGCCGGGAGCATCCCGTAGCTCAAAGCCTTGACGAGTTGCTCGTCGCGTATGTCCGACCCGGCGGCCGGCTCCCCCGACCATCCCAACAAGACCTCTTTTCCTCTCTCCGTGATGGAGTAAACCTTCCGCTCCGGCCCCTGGTCGCTCGGCACCACCTCATGCACCACCAACCCGTCCTCCTCGAACCGCGAGAGCGCCGGATAGATGCTGCCGTACCCCGCCGAGCAGAAATGACTCGCGATCCTGGCGAACCACTTCGTCAGGTCGTACCCACTCTTCGGTTCGTGTGCGATAGAGGCGAGAATCGCATAATCGCGCATCTTCACGAACTTCCTCCTCAACCTCGAAAGATCTCTCGGAATTTTACTATATCGCACTTGATATAGAGCGGCCGTGCGTTTACTATATCGAGCTGGATATACAAGGAGATCACAAGTGGGTGATCCGTTCAGCAGGGGGGACGACTTGATGGCGGGTGGTGGAGCTTTGAGGAGTTTGAAGGTGTGGATTCCTATATTGGGGGTCGTTGTTCTGGCGTTCTTCTACTTCCTGGTCAACTTCGGGGCGGCGAGGAGTCCGGTTGCGAACACGCGGGGTCTTCCGGTCGCGGTCGTGAACGGGGATTCGGGTGCGAAGCTCGGTGGTGAGCGGGTCGACCTCGGGTCGCGGGTCGTCAGGAGCGCCACCACGAGCAAGAAGATAGGGAGTGCGGTCGAGTGGACGCGTCTCGGGAGTCGGGAGGCCGCCATGCGTGGGATCTCGCGTGGCGAGTATGACGGGGCGCTCGTGATCCCCAGGGACTACTCGCGGAGTATCGCGAACCTCGCCGCGCCGCCGGAGTTGCCCGTGGCGATCGTCACCGAAGACAGTGGCGCCGAAATTGGTGGCAAGCCAGTAGATTTCGGGCGTCAGGTGGTAGATAAAGCAACGGGGGAGAAGAAGCTTCGGGGTGTGATCCACTGGAGCAAGGTCTCTGGCGAGAAGCAGGCGCTCGAAGGTTTTAGTAAGGGCGAGTACGCCGCCGCCGTCGTGATCCCCAGAGATTACTCCGGGCGTCTCGCGAGTCTTGCATCACCACCCACGGGAAAGGCGCCGGAGCAGGCGCAACTGCGCCTGCTGATCAATCCTGCGGCCGACTCCTCGACTTTGTCTACGGTAAAACAAATCTTCTCCGGGATCACCGGGACTACCTCCGAGGCGACGGGAGAGAAACTGTCCGGGGCGCTGGCGGAGGCGAACGTTAGCATCCCGGCCGGGGAAGCGCCGCTCCTCGGGAACCCGGTGCGAGGTAAGGTCGAGGCGGCGCACCCGTCCGGCGGTTCGAAAGCGCCCGAAACTGCCGGGGCGGAGCCTGCGCGGGTCGAGATCCTGACGAACCAGTCCGCGGGACCGTTCCCGTCGGGGACCGTCCAGACCATCCTCTCCAGAGTAGTCCTGGGCGCTTCCGAAAGTACCGGCGAGAAGCTCACCGGCGCCCTCGCCGACAAGGGCGCGAAAGTTTCGCCCGGACAGGCTGCGGCGCTCGCGACACCGGTCGTGGCGAAGGTCACGGACGCCCAGCCGACGGGGACCAACTCGGGGCGCGGCCTGATGCCTTTCTACCTGATGTTCACGGCTTCCATACTCGGTTTCATAGGGGCCAACGCTATCTACGGTGGCTTCGGCGACGTGGCCGAAGGGGCGGCGGCCAAAACAGGCCGCACGCCTTCTTTCTTCCGGCTCTTCGCGGGACGGACGGCGTTCGCGGTCTTGCTTTCGTTGATGCTTGGGGCAGTGGAGACGCTGGTTGCTCTCGCGATATACGGGGTGCACCACGAGGCGGGGCCGTTGTACGTGTTCGGTTTTCTCTCGCTGGTCGCCTCTGTCTCCCTCATGTTGGGGCTGTTGCTACTCTCGGTCTTCGGTCCGCGCGTAGGAATACTGGCGGGGTCGCTGCTTATCATAAGCCTGGGGCTGGCGACTTCCGGCGGGACCACCCCTATCCAAAACCTGCCGGATTTCTTCCGGTCGCTGGCGGTGGCGTTGCCGTTCGTGCATGCAACTGACGGGATAAGGGCTTTGCTCTTCTACGGGGGCCGTCTCGACGCGGGCCTCGGAACCGGACTGTGGGTGCTGGCCGTGTACCTCGCCGGTGCTGTCCTGATCAGTGGATGCATCTCGCTCGCCCGCGACATCTTCTCCCGCCGACAAACTAATGTCGACCGCGAAAAAGTGCCGCGGCCCGAAGCGACGGAGACGTTACGTTAGGGTTGTGCATCTACAACCCTCGGACTAAAGACCCGGCCACTGGTAGTGTAATCGGGGGCCGGGTTTTGCCGTGGGACGGATGTTGCTATCATGTGGAATCAAAATTATAGTTTCTTGTTGTACTTGCCGATAATCTGTGTCGGAGACGATCTGAGGTGGACGGGAAGAGGACGGGTATGGAAGCTCGGTTAGGCAACGCATCTTCCTTATCCTCTGTTTGAAAGGGCAACACGGGTGGAGTACAGACCTGAGAGCGTGGAGGAACAGGGTGCCGGGCCGCGGTTACGTTTGTTCGAGTCAATCCTCGGAAACACGAACGATGCTGTGGTGGTCACGGAAGCCAACTTCTTGGACGAGCCGGGACCGAGGATCGTGTATGCGAACGAGGCTTTCCTTGGCATGACTGGTTACGGGGCTGAGGAGGTCCTGGGTAAGAGCCCACGGCTCCTTCAAGGACCCGAGACCGAACGAGCGGAGTTGGACAGGATAAGGGAGGCGCTCGAGAAAGGCGACCCCGTCAGGGTGGAGCTCCTGAACTACCGCAAGGACGGCAGCACCTTCTGGGTCGATATCAGCTTCGTGCCCATCCGGGACGATAGCGGCGGGATCACGAACTGGGCCGCTGTCCAGCGGGAGACGACGGAGCGGCGAGAGAAGGAGAGGCGGCTCCGGGAGATGCTCGTCCGGTACGGCTCGGACATGGTGACGATACTGGAGCCGGACGGCACGCCCCGCTACGAGAGCGAGTCCATCGAAAGAGTCCTCGAGTATAGGCATAAGGATGTAGTGGGAAAAGACTTCTTCCGCTTCGTACATCCGGAGGACACGGTACGGCTCGCCGAGGCGAACAGGCAAACGATGGTGACTCCCGGCTTGAACCCTCCGGTCGAGTTTCGGATCCGACACGCCGACGGTTCCTGGGTCTACTTCGAGTCCATTGCAAACAACTTGATCGACGACCCGGACGTGAACGGCGTCGTGGTCAACTCTCGCGACATCACCAGGCGCAAGCAGGCCGAGACAAAGCTGCAAGAAACGGAAGCTCGCTACCGCGCGCTGGTAGAGGAAGTGCCGGCGATCATCTACATTCAGGAGCCGCGTCCCGGAGAGAGCGCTTCTTACGACGTCTCGTACATGAGCCCCCGGGTCGAGGAAGTGCTTGGTTATCCGGCGGAAAGGTTCATCGAGGATCCGTATTTCTGGAACGGGATCATCCACCCCGACGACCAGGAGCGGCACGTCGCGGAAGATGAGCGCACCGAC
Source organism: Rubrobacterales bacterium (assembly GCA_038199155.1). Lineage (GTDB taxonomy): Bacteria > Actinomycetota > Rubrobacteria > Rubrobacterales > Rubrobacteraceae > JBBPZK01. Next base: position 12,793 of record JBBPZK010000030.1, read on the forward strand.
GAAACGGGAGAACCCTTCTCGATGGAATACCGTATGATCGCCCAGGATGGGAGGGTGGTTTGGATCCGCGATGAGGCGGTACTCTACTACGGTCCGCGGGATGAGCCGATTTACTGGCAGGGCATCATGACGGACGTAACCGTGCGCAGGCAGGCCGAGGAGGACTTCAAAGAGAGCGAGGATCGGTTCCGCTCGGTGGTACAAAACTCCTCCGAGATCGTCAAGATCGTAGACCTCGACGGTACCTTGATGTATGCGAGCCCGGCGTTCGAGCGGATACTCGGCTACGATCCGGAAGAGTCAATCGGGATGAACGTCCTCGACTACGTCCACCCGGACGATCTCTCGAAAGTTCTGGAAGAAACACAATGTGCCCTCGAAAAGCCGGGGCTGGCTCGGAACACCGTCGAGTATCGTTTCAGGCACGCTGACGGCCACTGGAAGTACCTTGAGTCAGCGGGCGTGTACCTCATGGACGAGCCGAGCATAAGGGGCGTCCTGATTACCCAGCGGGACGTAACCGACGCCAGGCGTGCCGAGGAGATACTGCATCAGAGCGAAGAACGCTTCCGGGGTGCTTTCGAGAATGCCTCGACCGGTGTGGCGTTGGTGGGACTCGACCGTCGATTACTAAAGGCAAACCGTTCCCTGTGCGAGATGCTCGGCTATTCCGAGGAAGAGCTTCTTACCAAGAGAACATCGGATCTCACCCACCCGGATGATCAGGAGCCGAGCCGACAGCGTACGGAACGACTACTCTCGGGGGAGAGTTCCGGACAGCACAGACTGGAGAAACGCTACGTTCGCAAAGACGGACGCGCCGTGTGCATCATCTCCGACGTCTCCGTGGTGCGGGACTCGGGCGGGGAGCCGAGCCACTTCGTCTCGCAGTTCCTAGACATAACCGATCGGAAATCGGCCGAGGAGAAACTGAGGGAGAGCGAGGAGCGTTACCGGAAGCTTGCGGAAAACTCCCCAGATGCGATCCTGGTCCATCAGGACGGCGAGATCGCCTTTATCAACGCAGCGGGAGCCAGGATGATCGGCGCCGATGACCCGGAGGAGTTGGTCGGCAAGACGACGACGGAGTTCGTGCATCCCGACTACCGAGAAATCATGAACGAAAGGACTGCCCGCGTCCAGGCTGATGGCGAACCGCTGGAGCTAGTGGAGATGAAGTTCTTGCGTCTCGACGGCGGCATCGTTGATGGCGAGGCTCGCGCGATATCGACTTCTTACCGGGGCAGACCTGCTATACAGAGCATGATCCGGGACATAACCAAGCGTAAACTGGCCGAGGACGCCCTGCGCGAGAGTGAAGAGCGTTACCGGCGTCAGGCACGAGAGTTGGATCTGCTCCATCAAGCACGAACCGCCGTGGCCCACGACCTGGACCTCGACGCGGTTTTTTACACTATTGTCGAGGCTACGGCCAGAGTTTACGGCTACAGGCTGGTGAGTGCTTATCTGCTTCGAGATGGGGAGCTGGTGCTCCAGCATCAAGTAGGCCACGAACGGGCAATAGAGCGTATCTCTATGGATGAAGGGGTCAGCGGTCGTGTCGCGCGCACCGGTCATCCTGTCTTTCTCGAAGACGTGAGCACGGACCCTGACTTCCTCGGCGCCTTCGAAGGCACGGTTTCCGAGGTCTGTGTCCCTCTACTCGATGGGGGAGAGGTGGTCGGTATCCTCAACGTGGAGAGTACGGGCACGAAGCTCACGGACCATGACCTCGAGCTGGTGGATGCCCTGGGCGAGCACGTCGGTATGGCCGTCAACAGGGCCAGGCTCTACGCCCAGATGCGGGACGCCGAGAGACGCTACCGTTCCCTGGTGGAGCAGATACCCGCCGTAATCTATACGGACGACGTGGACGAGAGCAACTCGGCACTCTACCGTAGCCCCTACGTCGAGGAGATACTCGGGTACAAGCCGGAGGACTTCCTCTCCGATCCGTACTTCTGGCAGGATCTTCTGCATAAAGACGATCGGGAGCGGGTTCTGGCCGAGAACGATCGTACCAACGAGACTGGCGAGCCGTTTAGGATCGAGTACCGCATGATCGGCAAGGACGGCCGCGTCGTGTGGGTTCGGGACGAAGCTATTCTCATCCGCGACGAGGAGGACCGGCCGCTGTACTGGCAGGGTGTCTTCACGGATGTCACCGAGCGCAGGAAAACGGAGGAGGCGCTGCGTGAGAGCAGCGAAAAGTACCGTTCGGTAGTGGAGAGTGTAAAGGAGGTGATCTTCCGGACAGACGCCGAGGGCCTCTACACTTTTCTCAACCCTGCCTGGACGGAGGTTACCGGCTTCAAGGTCGAGGAGAGCCTGGGCGAGAGCTACCTGAAGTTCATCCACCCCAGCGACCTCGACCGCAACATCAAGGACTTCGAATTCATGGGCGAGCATGGCGAAGGGTACAGCAAATACGAGGCGCGGTTCACCACCAGGGACGGTGGGATGAAGTGGATAGAGGTCAGCTTCCAGGAGCACTTTGATGACGAAGGAAACCTCGTTGGCACCTCCGGAACCCTGGATGATGTGACCGAGCGCAAGGCACTTGAGGAGAAGCTCGAGTATCAGGCCTACCACGACGCTTTGACCGGCCTGCCCAACCGCACGATGTTCAACGACCGAGTGAGTCATGCCCTGGATCTTGGACTCCGTCAGGGAGCCAGGGTCGCGATCTTGTTCCTGGATCTGGATGACTTCAAGGTGGTGAACGACTCTATGGGCCACGAGATGGGAGACCGGCTGCTGGCGGAGGTCGCCGAAAGGCTCCGGATATGCCTGAGACCCGAAGACACGATATGCCGGCTCGGTGGGGACGAGTTCGCGATACTGCTGGAGGATTCGGATCTTGCCGGGGCTACCTGGGTCGCCCAACGAGTTTCAGGTGCGCTCCGGGAGCCTTTCCACCTCGGCGCGCGTCAAGAGATATTCGTGACCACCAGCGTGGGGGTTGTCCTGGGAGACAATTCGCCCGGCGGCTCGTCACGGGACATCGCCAACGAGCTCATAAGAAAAGCGGACATGGCGATGTACCGGGCCAAACGCGGCGGCAAGGCCGGCTACGCCGTGTTCGAACTGAGCATGGACGAGAGAGCGGCCGCGCGGCTCTCGCTCGAGAGCGACTTGAGACGAGCCGTCGAGAAAGAGGAGTTTCAGCTCTCTTACCAGCCCATCGTTTCGATCTCTACCGGGGAAGTCGTGGGTGCGGAGGCTCTGCTCAGGTGGCGGCACCCTGAACGTGGCTTGATCCCGCCTGACGACTTTATCCCCGTGGCGGAGGAGACCGGTCTGATCGTACAGATCGGCAAATGGGTACTGCGCGAGTCGTCCCGGCGGGCCCGCGAGTGGCGAGAGGGCTATGACTCCTCATGCCAACGACCCATGCTGTACGTGAACCTCTCCGGCCTGCAGCTTCGTTACCCAAATCTAGGCCGGGACGTGGCGCGCATTCTGGAGGATGCCGATTTGGAACCGGGCGCCCTAACCCTGGAGATAACCGAGAGCGTCGCCATGGAGGATGCGGAGTCTACCGCCCTGAGGCTTAGAGAACTCAAGGATCTGGGCTTGAAGCTGGCGATAGACGACTTTGGAACGGGATACTCGTCGCTCTCTTACCTCCGTGACTTCCCGGTCGATTGTCTCAAGATAGACTACTCTTTTATCAAGGGCCTTGGACGAAACAAGGGGGACTATACGATCGCGGCGGGCATTATAGGGTTCGCCCACGGCCTCGGGCTCGGCGCGGTCGCCGAGGGTGTGGAAACCGAAGAACAACTCGAACAACTACGACGTCTCGGATGCGATATGGCCCAGGGCAACATGCTCTGGGAGCCGCTCTCGACCGAGGAATCACTGAAGCTCTTTACGGGCCGATCTTCCGAGGGTTGATCCAACCGCGGAGGCGCGACTCCTACGAGAAGCGCGTCCTGGGCCTCGGCAGCGCTTCACCGTCTACTTCGAGATCTACTTTCTCGTTGTAGAAACACAGATGATCGGCTATCTTTTCCACCGCCGCGATCGGCTCCGGGTAGTACCAGATCAGGTCTTCGCCCTCTCCGTCACCTTCGACCGATAAGTAAGAAGCGGTACCTTTGTACGGGCACTGCGTCCTGCTCTCGCTTGGGATGAGTTTCTCCGACTTTACGTCTTCCGGTGGAATGTAATACCGGGTTGGCAGGCCCGTCTCAAAGAGTAGCTTCGGGCGCGTCGTGTCGGCGACTACTTCTCCGTCCACCGAGACTTTGACGTGACGTGAGCTATCTAAAACGTCCACCCGATGGTAAGGATCACGGGCGTGGACGAAGACCTCCTCACTCTCCTCGAACCAGGAGTCCATCGCATCCCAGTAGAAGGAGATGAACCCGGATATGGGCGGGCAACTCTCTATCGGTTTGGGGTAGGCCCACGCGGCATTCTCGGCGACGCGGTCTCCGACCCTGACCGACCAGTACGACGCATCCCCCTTGAACGGGCAATGGGTCTCGTGATCCGTCTTTTCGAGGAGGTCCATCCGGACGTCTCCTTCCGGAAAGTAATAGAGAGGAAGGTGATCCCGCTCGTGCAAGAGCATCACAGAACGACTGTCCGCAATCGTCTCCCCACCGAACACGGCCCTCACCCGACGCGGAGACTCCTCGAAATACAAGGCGTGATCCCCCGGAGCCGCCACATCGAAGTTGAACCTGCCGGTACCCTGGTCCCCGAAAGGTCCCGTTCCTATCGTCAAAGTCATAACCAACGCTCCTTCCGCACTTCGCCCCTGTTCTCGCCCCATGGTATACCTTCTCTCCGGATAACCGCGAAATTTATCCGCGAACCCGCGACGATGCACTTGACAAACGATGCGTAGTGTGTAAACTAAGAGATCCTGCAAAACGCAGGGACAAGTAGTATAATACGATCACGATCATCAGTAGTAACGTCGTTGTGTCTGTGGCTTGGCATGAGATTCTCTACTGTGGGCGCGTGGACAATAGTATATGGAGGTTGGTGGATGAAATCTACTACGAAGAAGCGAAGTTACGAGCGTGAGGGGCAGACACCGGAGCTTCTGGCGAAGTATCTATCTCATATAGGTCAGGGTAAGCTACTTACCCACGCCGAGGAGATAAACCTCTCCAATCGGGCGAAAGAGGGGGATGTCAAAGCCCGCCAGAGGCTCATAGAGAAGAACTTGAGGCTCGTAGTTTCGGTTGCCAAAAAGTACCGGGGGATGGGGCTGCCTTTCGAGGACCTGATCCAGGAGGGCAACATCGGCCTCATGAGGGCCGTGGAGAAGTACGACCCGGATCGCGGGTATCGTTTCTCGACCTACGCCACCTGGTGGGTTAGGCAGGCGGTGCAGCGTGCGGTAGCCGACAAGGGCCGTACCATCCGGGTCCCGGTACACATGGGAGAGAAAATCCGCAAGATGGCTCGTGTCTATAACGAGCTTTCCGCTGAGCTCGAGCGTGAGCCGATGGATGAAGAGGTCGGCGAGCAGCTCGGGTGGGATGTGGATCAGGTACGCGACGTAAAAGACGCGATGCCGGATGCGACCAGCCTCAACCAGCGTCTGAGCGCCGAGAGTGATAGCTCCGAGCTTGGCGAGTTCATAGAGGACGAGAAGGCTTCCGACACTCCCGGCGAAGTCGCGCGGGATATGGAAACCGCGCAACTGGAAGAGGCCATAGGTGGACTGCCGGAGCGCAACCGGCGCGTGCTGGTGCGTCGCTACGGGCTCGACGGCGAAGATACTGCTACCCTCGCCGAACTCTCCGAAGAGCTTGGGATCTCCCGTGAGAGGGTCCGTCAGCTCCAGCGTGAAGCGGAGCAGATGCTCAGGAACGGCGCCTACAGCAGATTCTTCAACAGCGCCGCGTAAACTTCGCGAAACTCGCGGCTAACCGCGATCTAGAGACCAGCCGGGCGTATACGTCCGGCCGGTCTCTTTTTGTTCAGGGAAACGCTCTTCGTCCTCCAACGGGGTGGCCGATGGCGAGTAGGGTCCTCACTGTGCCCGGTGCCTCGTGCATCAAGCTTTCAGCGCTTATACGGATAATGCTTGTCGTACGCCGCCAGGGTCTCGGCGAGTATCTCCTTCTCCGTCTCGATGTACTCTTCGATGGCGTCCCTGAAGCCCGGGTGCCGGATATCGTGGGCGCTGTAGGTCAGGGACGGTAGGAAGCCCCGGGCGTGTTTGTGCTCACCCTGGGCTCCGGCCTCGAAGAGTGAGAGGCGGCGCTCTATGGCGAACTCGATCTCCTGGTAGTAACAGAGCTCGAAGTGGAGGTTGCGCCGATCTTCAACGGTACCCCAGTACCGACCGAAGAGCGAACCTCCTTTGAAGAAGTTGAGAGCACCCGCTATCGGACGGCTTCCACCGAGTCGGCCAAGACCCAGACGGCTCGCGCTCAAGCGGCTCCCGTTGGCGTTGCTCTCTCCATCTCGTGCGAGAACGAGTAGGATGCGGTCGCCCATAGTCTGGAAGACCTCTTCGAAGAACTCCTCGGTGAGGTATGGCATGCCCCACTTCCTGTCGAGCGTGCTGGTGTAGAAACGGTACATCACGGAGGCGTGTTTTCGGGAGAGATCCTCCCCGGTGAGGCGTTCTATCTCCAGGTTCTCCTCTCCGAGTTGCCGGCGTTCTCGCGCCACCTGGCGCCGGCGCTTGCCCTCTAAAGCGCCCAGGTAGTCCGCGAAAGTCTCGTAGCCGCGGTTGTGCCAGTGAAACTGTAGCGAGTGCCGGACCGCGAAGCCGCGCCTGGTAAACTCCTCCAGCTCCTTCTCGGGGAGAAAGAGCGCGTGCGAAGAACTAACACGAAGATCCTCGCCGAGCTTCCTGGCTTCTTCTAACAAGGTACGTATCACCTCCGCGCGAGAGACGCTCTCCACACCATCATCACTCCTCATCAAGAGCTTTGGACCCGTTGCGGGTGTAAACGGCACGGCGGAGACGAGCTTCGGGTAGTACGGAAGCCCGTGCTGCTGGTAGGCGTGGGCCCATTCCCAGTCGAAGATGTATTCACCGTAGGAATCGGTCTTGAGGTAGAGGCAGAGTGCCCCGGTTAGTCGCCCATCTTCTTTGCAGAGCAGGTAGACCGGCGACCATCCGCTCGCCCTACCGATGCTGCCCGAACGCTCTAATGCCCGCAGGAACTCGAAGTCGAAGAAAGGGAAGTCCGGAGGTTCCAACGCGCTCCAGGATGCTTTATCTATTTGCTCTATGCTGAAAACCCGCTCTGAGCGTATCACGATGCCTTCTTCTGGCTTGCTTCGAGGTCCCGAATACTACGAGAGAGTAATTGTCGTCTGATCGAAACCGTGAGCAACCTCCATCGAACGTCGGATACGCCAACGGGTATTTTACTTGCCTTCGCGACTTGGTCGAGCTTTAGCCGGCCGAAATCGGGGCCGTGACCGCGTGCTTGGGATAGTGGGTCCCGCGGTGCCTTGCTCCTCCGGTCGGCAAGCCGCGTTCTTGACGCGGACTCCAGGATCGTTTAGTTTCCATTGTCAGCACAGGCTAAGCTGGTAAGGGTGACCAATGTTTAGGTCTGTACGTGCGGGTTCATGGTGGCGGTATTCGGAGGTGCGGGTGGCGTAACTCTGCTTCTATAAAGTAAATCGGGGGATTTAGGGAAAAGGAGGAGCTGTATGGCGGATGGCTACGTACTGGCGATCGACCAGGGGACCACGGGGTCAAGGGCTATTGTCTTCAATAACGACAGCGCAACCGTGGGGGAGGCGTACGCGGAGTTTACCCAGCACTATCCGCAGCCGGGCTGGGTAGAGCACGACGCTAGTGAGATCTGGGAGGGCGTCCTCCAGGTTATCGAGAGGGCGCTGGAGGACAGCGGTGTCTCGGCCGGAAACCTGGCGGCCATCGGCATCACCAACCAGCGGGAGACGGTCGTAATGTGGGACCGGGAGACCGGTGAGCCGGTTCACAACGCCATCGTCTGGCAGGACCGGCGCGGGGCGAGCATCTGCAGTGACCTCGTCGAGCAAGGGTACGAGAAGACGGTCAGGGACAAGGCCGGTCTCACCGTGGACGCTTACTTCTCGGGCTCGAAGGTGAAGTGGCTTCTGGACAACGTCGATGGATTGAGAGAGCGAGCCTCGTCAGGGAAGATCGCCTTCGGCACCATGGACTCCTGGCTGGTTTACAAGCTCACCGGCGGCAGGGAGCACATAACCGACTACACCAACGCCTCACGCACCATGCTCTACAACATTTTCGAGCTGAAGTGGGACGATGAGTTGCTGGAGATGCTGGACGTTCCGCGAGAGATACTACCGGAAGTCAAGCCCAGCTCCTACGTCTACGGCAACACCGACCCGGACGTGCTCTTCGGGACAGAGGTCCCGATAGCCGGCATCGCCGGAGATCAGCAGGCGGCACTCTTTGGCGAGGTGGCTTACGAGAGGGGACTCGCCAAGAACACCTACGGCACGGGCTCTTTCGCCCTGATGAATACGGGACCGGAAGCCATAAGCAGCGGCGGGGACCTGCTCACGACCATCGCCTGGGGCCTCGGTGACGAGCCGGTAGAGTACGCGCTGGAGGGCGCAATCTTCATAACCGGGGCGGCCGTGCAATGGCTCAGGGACGGCCTCGGCATAATCCAGGACGCCTCCGAGACAGAGGAACTGGCCCGCAGCGTAGACTCGAACGACGATGTGTACTTCGTGCCGGCTCTCGTGGGTCTCGGCGCGCCGCACTGGGACTCCTACGCCAGGGGAACCATCGTCGGGATAACCCGCGGGACCACGAAGGCGCACCTGGCACGGGCCGCCCTGGAGAGCATGTGCTACCAGACGCGCGACGTGGTCGAGTCGATGGAGAAAGACTCCGGGATGGATATTCCCGGCTTCAAGGCCGACGGTGGGGCAGCTGCCAACCGGTGGATGATGCAGTTCCAGGCCGACATCCTGGGTATACCGGTAGAGGTTCCGGAGACTTTGGAGACCACGGCCCTCGGTGCGGCCTACCTGGCTGGTCTCGCCACCGGTTTCTGGAGTAACCGTGACGACCTGGTGAGCCGTTGGAGGCTCAGGCGGCGTTACGAGCCGAAGATGGGCGAGGAGGAACGCGAACGGCTCTACGCGAGGTGGAAAGAAGCGCTCAAACGTTCCAGAGACTGGGCCCAGGAAGCCGTTGAATCACCCCTTGGCTAGCCTGTCCGCACGGAAAAGGAGGACTTGGTGAAGAAGGTGCTCAACGCGCCCGAACGGGCGGTCGAGGAGATGCTGCGGGGGATGGAGCTGGCGCACGGCGACCTCATCCGTGTCATCCCCGAACACAACATCGTTGTACGGGCCGACGCGCCCGTACAGGGCAAGGTGGCCCTCATCTCCGGTGGAGGTTCCGGTC
>JBBPZK010000031.1:0-3345 GCA_038199155.1 Rubrobacterales bacterium
CTCTCTGTCGCCGGTATTTCTATTGTTGTCTGTCAATTGAGACCTTTCGATGTCGTGAGCCTGGTCAGTAAGGAGAAGAAGATCTCCAGCAGCACCGCGAGCACGATTATTCCGAGCGTCCCGCCGAGTACCAAGTTTAGGTCGTTGGCGCCGCCGATACGGCTGAGGCCGGAGAATATGTCCGAGCCGAGTCCAGGCCCCCCAACATAGGCGGCGATGGCGGCGATGCCGAGGATAAGGAGCCCCGACACCCGGATTCCGGCGAGTATCACCGGCCAGGCCATCGGCAACTCTATACGGACCAACTGCTGCCAGTCGCTCAACCCCATTCCCTTTGCCGACTCCGTAATCGCCGGGTCGACCGAACGCAGTCCCGTAATCGTATTGCGCAGAATCGCGAGGATCGCGTAGTTGACCAGTGCCACGACCGTCGGCCAGAAACCGAGCCCCAGTATAGGTATCAGGAGCGCGACCAGAGCGAAAGACGGTATGGTCAGCATCGTCGAAGTGATGGCGAGCAGTACGCTCGCGGCTGAATCGCGCCGGTACGTCAGCACGCCGAGCGACATCCCGATCACGGTAGCGATGAGCAGCGAGATCAACACGACCTGCGCGTGCGCGATCCCCTCCTGCAACAAGTCTCCCCAACGAACAGCGAAGTATTCGGTAAAGCTCACCGAACGCCCCGCCGAACAACTTCGCATACAAACATGCTAACCGACTCCTTCCATGCCTCTGCAATACGTCTTTGGTCTCTCATAACCCCCGTACCAATTCGTGTAAGTATACAGAGTACCCGCATCTAGTCAACACGTTAAATTTATTCCATCTTTATCGGGTAGCTTTTCAAAGAGATTTCTTGCTGACTTTACGAGGTGAATCTCCTGTACGAAACTAAGCCAAAACCTTGCTTTTGCAGGTTTTTACCGCGCGATCATCTTAATGCTTTTTCGTCGTGTTGCAGGAGAACCCGCCACCACGAAACTTTATCCACGGTGGACCAAGATCAGCCTACAGCTCCTCGTTAGCCGACCAGTTCTCCCGTAGCATATTCTATGCGACTCTCCGGGAACGTGTCTCCGTAACGCGCCCGCCACGGCACGGAGACGGAGGGCTGAATGGTCCCTACGCTCGCCATTCCGTCTCTCGTGGATACGCAGAGTCCATCCGGGCCGTAGACTTCGCCGCGGGCACCGAACTCTGCCTCGGGATAGATACCCTGCTGGTTGGCGCTCGCAAGGTACACAGCGTTGTCCAGGGCGCGGGCGGCGCACGAGAGTTGGTACTGGGGTCCGAACGGGTCTCTCCATCCGGCCGGAGCGAGGATGAGGTCGGCTCCCTTACCGGCGGCCTCGCGGACCGTCTCTGGGAACCCCAGGTCCCAGCAGATAGCGAGCGCGACTCGCAGCCCACCGGCCTCTACTACCGGAAGCGCTGTACCCGCCACGAATACCAGATCCTCCCCGGTCTCCCGAACGAGGTGACGTTTACGATAAGTGAAGATCAAACCTTCAGGACCGACCAGATTGGCGCTGTCAGCGATGCCTGATACCCCGGTAGCTCCGGGTAGCCGCTCCGGAAAACCATAAGCTATGTAAAGGTCGAGCTTGCGCGCGAGCCTCGTAAAGAAACGTAAACTCTCACCCCGCCCCGCATCTTCTGCGTAGAGATGCGCCGAGGTCAGGTCCGCGTATCCCGATGTAAAAAGCTCCGGCAAGACAACCCACTTCAGGAGCGGATGCGCGCGCCTCACACGAACGACGGCCTCCTCGGCGAGGAGCAGGTTACTACTCACGCCGCCGAGACGAGGACTCAGGTTGAGGGCGGCGACGGAGTGGGCGTTTGAGAGCGAGGCGAAATCGACTGGCTCGTCGGCGCCTGTAACGCATTCCGAGTGTCCTGCCCGCTCCGGGCTCACGTTACGGGACCGAACACTATCCTGGGTTTCCATCATATACTTCACCTCCTCCTTGTCCTCCGGTTTCTGTGTATCTTTTGCTTGCATTTTAGCTGTCCTCTACCGTGCCGCGCATCGGCCCGTTGGAGGATAATCTCCTTTCCGGAATGGGTCGCGGCTGGCCGTTCGTAGAATTGACAGGCTCCCCGGACACGAGGAAGATATAGTTTTGCCAAAAGCGATGATCGGAGCGTGGCATCATGTGCGGCATTATCGGCGCCTACGGAGGGCTCGACCCGGAGATCGGCGGGCGAATGCTGGACCGTCTCGTCCATCGCGGTCCCGACGACGAAGGGACGGTTGAGGCCGGTGGTAGCTGGCTCGGCCACCGGCGGCTCTCGATCGTGGACGTGGATGGCGGTCATCAGCCTCTCGTCGTGGGCGGTAGCGGCGGTAGGCTATTCCTCGTCGGCAACGGCGAAGTCTACAACCACGAGGAGATCCGCCGGACACTCTCGAACGGGGACCTCTCCACCCGCTCGGACAACGAAGTCGCCCTGCGGCTCGTCGCCGAACGCGGCCCGAAAGCCCTCTCGGAGCTTCTCGGTATGTACGCTTTCATGATCTCCGGCGAGGACGGTACTTTTATAGCAGCCCGAGACCCGGTAGGCATAAAGCCCCTGTACTGGGCGCGCCGCGACGGCCTCGCGCGCTTCGCCTCCGAGATGCGAGCCTTCGACGAAGACTGGCAGCCGCTCGTTGAGTCCTTCCCGCCCGGACATTACTGGACCCCGGAAGACGGCCTCGTCCGCTTCGGCTACGCCGTCCCGAGAGACGAAGAAAAGCTGCAACGATTCGACGGCCCGAGCGAGCCCGGAGCCGAGATACCCGAAGATATCCTGGACCTCGTTCGCGAGCGCCTCATACAGACCGTCGGGCGGCAGATGATGGGCGACGTGCCGGTCGGCGTCTTCCTCTCCGGCGGCCTCGATTCGAGCCTCGTCGCCGCCATAGCCGCGGACTGGTACCGGGAGCGTGGCGAGAAGCTAAAGACCTTCGCCGTCGGGCTCGAAGACTCGCCGGACCTCCTCGCCGCCCGCGCCGTCGCCGAGCACCTGGACACCGAGCATCACGAGAGCATCTACACGGCGGAAGATGCTGTTAGCGTGCTGCCGGAGGTCGTGCGGACCATAGAGAGCTTTGATCCTTCGCTCGTCAGGAGCGCGGTTCCGAACTGCATCCTGGCCGGGTTCACGGCCAAACACGTCAAAGTAGTGCTAACGGGAGAAGGGGCGGATGAGATCTTCGCGGGCTACGATTCCCTGGGGGATTTTCACACCGAAGAAGACCTTCACACCGAGCTGGTCCGAACCGTCGAGGGACTGCACGACCTGAACCTCCAGCGCTGCGACCGAGTTACGATGGCCCACGGCCTGGAGGCCAGGGTA
>JBBPZK010000032.1:0-6143 GCA_038199155.1 Rubrobacterales bacterium
GACTTCTCGCGGGAACTTTGGGCGTTGATCTCATCCAGCGGCAGCGCCACCTCTATGAGCTTCTTTCGGTAGGTCAACTATTCTCCTCCGGTTCGTGTCCGTGGCTTTTCAAGTCTTCGAGGGTCGTTTCGTAGGCATTGCGTGCCAGATGTACCGCATCTGCGGCTTCCGCGGCGCTGGCTTGCGGGAAGTCGCCAGGATAGCGAAGTTCGACGGCCCATACGGACAGACCGGAGAGCATCGTCGTATCGTCTCCAAAGTGCCAGCCTTCAGGAAGAAGCTCGCAAAGCTGCCGCAGATTGTGGCTCTTCGGAAAGTCCAGTTGCAGAAATACGAGCGTGGCTTTGATCGATTTCTCAGCGCATTGCTGTGCGTTGAAACAAGCCGCTCTAGGCACCTGTCTGTGTTCGAGGATCAACTCCGCAATCTGCAGGTCATCGCGTGCGTACTGGAGCCATCTTCCCACCTCCTGGAGATGCTCAGGATCGCTCATACACGACCACGCCTTCCCGGAGTGCGAGTCTGAGTACCGTACCAACGATATGACCCCGGCGGGCTATCTCATCCGCATCGGTAACGATGATGTCCACGGGTACAGGAATCCCTGACAGGGAGCTATCTATCTCGACTGCAACCTTGCGCTTGTTTTCCCACTCCACACGATCGAAGACAACCAGCAAGTCTATGTCCGAGTCGTAATTCGGCTCTCCACGCGCCAGCGACCCGAAGAGGACCACTTTGAGCGGATCAAACCGCTCCACCACCCGCTCCACGACGGCCGGCATCCACCCTTCGAGGGTCTTCCCTTCGTAGAGGAAGAGTCCGGTCCTGCCTGGGCGCGGGGTTCCCATAGCTCGCATTCTAGCGGAGGGCTAGGATGGAGGCTCGGAAAGGGCGAGGAGCTTCTTCAGGTCGTGGTTCACGCTGACCTCGGTGAAGCCGGGCTCTTTGTCGAAGGGTTTCCTGACGTAGCGCGGCTCAGACGCGCGATCTCCGTCCACTTCGACGAGGGCGAGGATAAAGTCTTCCGGCTTATTCAGGGCGGTCACGATCTCGTTCCGGGTGATCGTGACGGTCGCCGCGCCTTTTACCCGGCCTTTCACCTCGATCATCCGCAGCCGATCCGTTTCTCTATCCTTAGACTCTACGTCGTAGCCACGGTTCTCTTTCGACACGTCCCGCGGATCATTCCCGAGATGCCGTTCCGCCATGATGACGGCCTGCATGGCGAGGTCCTCGACCCTCTTCCGGGCCTCGGGGCTCGCGGCGAAGGTCGGTGGATGGACTGGTACAGCAGCACGGCCTCCCTTCTCAGCGAGCATCCCGGCGGGAACGACGAGCGCGGCCCCGATGATGTTGGGCGGCGCGGGGATGAGGTTCAGCTCGCGGTCCAATTCCTCCATCCGGCGCTCCAGCCTGCGGCTCAGGTCGTCCCGGCGGCGGGTGAAGTCGTTGATGGTCACGCGCACGTCGGGCCTGCGCGCAACCTCGTCCCACAGCTCCCCGAGTCGGCGGTCCCAGTAGCCGATCTCCGCCGACAGCCTCTCGCGGACGAGAGACCGCACCTTCTCGACCTGGGCCTCACGCCGTTCCCGCAGCTCCTGAAGGTGCTCCCTGGCGAGTACCCCGGCGGCGTAGCTCTTCGCCTTCTCCGCCGCGTCTCTCGGCAGGTCTCCGAGATCGCGTAGAGCCCGCTTTTCCTCTTCGTGGATAGGACGGTAGTCTAGGTGCGGGGCGAAGCCGGCGTTGCGCGTGGACCCGTTGGGCAGGACCTCCACGAACTGCATCTTGCGTCCGGCAACCCGGTTCTCGCCGTCTCTGTACTTCCTGCCGTCCCGGATTGTGTGCTCCAGCAACGCGAGGACGCGGGGTTCGGTTCCGGGATCGGATTCATCCACCAACGTAGCCCCTCGGGCGAGGTTCTCGCCGCAGAGTTCCAGAACTAGCTGACCGGCGGCGTCCACCACCGGATGTCCGGGATAGAAGAACGCAGCATGAGCTTTACCCTGCATGCTCCGCAGGGATTTCTCGAAGGTGCTGCGTTCGTAGACGTTCGCGATGCTTGCGCCGCCGGGGAGACGCCGCGCCCGCTCGAAGATAACGTCCGGCACCTTACCGAGATTAAAGCGCCCCTTCTCGGGCTCGGTAGGCTTCCCGCCGAAGAGCCTCACCGCTTCGAGGAAGAACGCGGCGACGAAGTGCGGCTGTAGGCGTTGCGCCTCGGCCCGCTCCATGTCCTCCCGAATCCTGCCGAGGAGAGACGGGTCCATCGCCTCGTGCGTGAGCGCCTGATCCGCGACAATCTTCCCCAGGCGTTCCTGCTCCATCAAAGCGTCGATCTCACCCACCACGCTCCGGTTCGTCGCCCCGCGATTCTTCTCACGCACGGCTGTCATTAGCAACTCGCTCAGGGAGCGCTCCCTGAACATATCACCAAGTACGTCGAACACCTTGCCGCCGAGGGCTTTGCGAGCGGTCTCCAGCTTTTCAAGTAAGCGCTGGTAGACCTGTCCCTCGCGCGTGTCTTCGGCGACGAGGTTCCATACGTGACACTCCTCCGTCTGGCCGATCCTGTGGATGCGCCCGAAGCGCTGCTCCAGACGGTTCGGGTTCCACGGCAGGTCGTAGTTGACCATCAGAGAAGCCCGCTGGAGGTTCACTCCCTCACCGGCGGCGTCCGTGGCGAGCAGCAAGACCGTGTTCGGATCGTTCAGGAACTTCTCCTGGGCGTTCTTTCGTGCCTGGCGGCTCATGCCACCGGTGATCTTTACGAGCCAATCCTCGTCCCGGAGCGTCGTGAGCTTCCGTTCCAGGTAGTTGAGCGTATCTTTATGCTCCGTGAAGACGATGAGCTTGCGGGGCGCGGACTCCGCGTCGCCAGATACGGCCTCGCGCCCGATACCAAGATGCCTGTTCTGGAGCAGGTCGCGAAGCTGCACCCACTTGCGGTCACCGCGTCCGTTCCGCAGTTTACGGGCCTGTTCCTCCAGAGACTTTAGGGTGAGGATCTCGGCCTCCAATTCCCGGATCGAGGTCGCCGCCGTGGCGAGATCGAGTACCTTCTCCTCCGTCTCCTCCACCTCATCGGCGTCCTCGAACTCCTGGACCTCGCGTTCCGAAGCCCCGATTTCATCCTCGTAATCCTCGACTTTCGAGACGAGGTTTTCGAGAGAGGAATCACTCGCGACGCGCCCGAGCTTGCGGGCTTCTTTTAACTTCTCTTCGAGCCGTTTACGGCGGCGGGCGAGTGAGAGATAGATCGCCTCTGGGGAGGAAGCGAGCCTGCGTTGGAGGACTGTCAGGGCGAAGCCGACCGTGCGTTTCCTGCCGTCCATAGCCTGCTCGGCGCGATTGAACTCCGTCCTCACGTAGTCCGTGACATCCTCGTAGAGCCGGTGCTCATCCGGCGAGAGCGTGAATGGCATGGTGTGGGCAACCCGAGGCGGAAAGAGGTCGGAGCCGTCAAATTTCTTGAGGTCTTCCTTGACCATGCGCCGCATCACATCCGCCGTGTCCACCTTCTTTGCCCGTCCACCACGGAAGTATCTCTCGAAGCGGTCAGCATCCAGCAAGCGCATAAACAACTGGAAGTCTTCTTCCTTACCGTTGTGCGGCGTGGCCGTCATCAGCAGGAAGTGGCGGGTTATCCCGGAGAGTAGCTCCCCAAGTTGGTAGCGCTTCGTCGGGCTGACCTCGCCCCCCGAGAAAGAAGCACTCATCTTGTGCGCCTCGTCCGCCACTATGAGATCCCACTCGGTCTCCGAGAGCGCCTCTTTCACCTTATCGTTGCGGGCGAGGTGGTCGAGACGGCAGATCACGAACGGCTCTTCGGTAAAAGGATTTCCTGTCATGGAAGACTCGACCTGCTCGCGGGCGATTATCTTGAACGGCAACCCGAACTTACCCCGCAGTTCGTCCTGCCACTGTTCGACCAGACTCCCTGGACAGACTACCATGCACCGCTCCAGGTCTCCACGCGCTTCGAGTTCCTTGATTAGAAGTCCCGCCATGATCGTCTTCCCGGCCCCAGGATCGTCCGCGAGAAGGAAACGAAGTGGCTGACGGTTCAGCATCCGCTCGTAGACGGCGGAGATCTGATGCGGATAAGGGTCTACCAGCGAGGTATGCACCGCGAGCAGCGGGTCAAAGAGATATGCCGAGCCGATCCTACGCGCCTCGGCCGCCAGCCGGAAACGCGCCCCGTCACTGTCGAACCGCCAACCGCCGTCCTCCCGAACGACCTTCAGCTTCGGCTCGTCAGAGCTAAAGAGCAACCGCTCACCTAGTACACCCGATGCGTTCTTAAAGCCTACCTCCGCAGCCCCATCTCCACCTGGACCGACGTACTTGATAGTTACCGCCCCATCCGGGGAGATACCCTCCACGAGCATCCCAGGCTTCAATTCTTGGAGTTTCATGGCTATCTGGCATCTCCTGGCATTGGCCCTCGACTCCTACCTACGCCTTCCGCCCCCCGGCGAGCCGCCTTGCAAGAAGCGAGGTTCCTGATTCTTCTCGACCCGTTTGTAAATATCTCTGATTACCCTCGCCTGTTTCTCGGACGGCTCCATTCTTCTATGCTCTCCTAGCTGTTGCGACACACTCTTGACGAATTCCAAATCTTTTCGTCGGAGCCATGAGGGCCGCGCCATCATCCGGCTAATCATCTGCCTTTCTTTCATAATGCCGATAACCCTAATACACTAAACGCCGTACGAGCGAAGCCGAGTCCATCATAATGTCATCCTTCTAGCATCCTTTGCGTTATCCTCCTGGTCCGCTCCTCACACTCTACCAACAGCACGGACAGAATCATAGAGTAGTCACACGGCAGGCAACTCCCTGGACGGCAATCCTAAACTTAACTCACCTCACACATGAAGAGCGGCGGGATGTGCATGTAGGTCTTGCTCGGGTTGGAGCCTACTACGTCCTGGGCCATTTCGAGGGCTTCAGCGATGGTGTCGGCGCGTTTGTAGCCCATTCGTTTGGTGGTCATCGGGTCGCCGCCGACGAAGATCACACCTCCTACGTGATCCAGGGCGTGCGCCCCCCACTGCCAGGTGGTGAAGGGGTGCCAGCCGTGGTAGGCGTAGGAGTTTCGGTAGAGGGTCCGGTACCAGGGGTCGTGGATGTACTTCTGCTCGAATTTCTGTTCGGCTTCTTGCGGGTCCGTCGTCTCCGCCAGGACTTCGTTGAAGAAAGGCTCGTAGCTTGGGTGGGCGACCCCGTCGAATTCGTAAGGGACGGGGTGGGTCGCTATGATGACGCCTCCCTCGCGCACCAGCGGCTTGCCTCTGTACAGGTTGAAGAGGTAGCCGAGGACCATGTTATGAACCAGGATCGGGTTCATAACGCTGTTGACATTGTACGGGCCAACGTAAGGCACGCCTAGCATCAGTACGTCTGACTGACCTTCGACCTGAACGAGTTGCTGGCGATGGAGGTGCTTTATCGTCTCCTCGTGGACTGGGTCCGTAGCCCCCGCCTGGACGCTGGTCATCTTGTGGGGGGCGACGATGGACTGAAATATTTTACGCGCCGCTGTGCGGGGCATCGTCTGCGTGGCTTTGTGGTTGACGAGGAAGTTTGCCTTGGTAAGGGCGTTCCACTCGTGCTCCGGGCGGGCCATGAAGTTGAAGATCGCCGGGAAAGTCGCATTGTTCAGGGTGGTTTCGATATGGAATACTTTTAGCTCTTTGTCCAGGATCTCCCCCATCCGGTTTACCGAACCGTGCAGCGCTGAGTTCGGAGGGTCCATCAGGGAACGGGTGTTCCTGAGAGTGTGGGAGTTGTGGTGGTGGCGGATGGAAGAGTAGGGCGAGATGCCGGTGTGAACAGACTTGTGGCCGCCGTTCATCGAGACGAGGTTGATGTTCACGTAGACGATCAGGTCGCTGTCGGCGGCCCGCTTGTTGATGCGGACCTGCTCCCCTTGCTCCGTCTCACCTATTACCGTGTTTCCCTCTTCGTCTTCGGCGTCGTAGTTATAGAGGCGATCGGGATAGTACTGGGACATGATCTTCTCGCCCAGACACCACCGCAACTCTTTCTCCGTCATCCGGCGATGGAGGCCGAGGGCGGCGATGAGGTGTATGTCCTCGACACCTTTCGCGGCGGCCTTTTCGAGGACCTTCTCTATA
>JBBPZK010000033.1:0-12854 GCA_038199155.1 Rubrobacterales bacterium
AGACCGCAAAGATATAATGGCTAAGATTACTTTATGGTTGTGGCTTGCATTGGCTGGTTCCGTGCTTCAGTTCATAGCCCTGGGCTCGAACTTCTATGTTGTCAAAGGGGATACCAGGGACGCGTGGTTCGGCATTCCGCACGCCTCAGACCTCATTCTGCTCTCCGCGATCGTGTCGGTCGGGGCGTTTGTCCTGACCGCCCTCGGCCGCAACCCTATCAGGGGTCGCGGCATGGGGCTGGCCGTGGGGATAGTTGGGTTGCTCACCACGTTGCAACTCGGATACCGGATGATCGTCCCGCCCTTCGGCTGCCTGATGTACGCTTGTGGCCCCTCGAAAGCCGCGTCCGTTACGCTGTTGCCGGGAATCTGGATCGGGCTGGTCGGTTGCGTGGTTGTCATGGTCGGCGGGTTCGTTCACGCTTTTAGCCCGGCGGCCCGCGAGACGTCGGCATATTCTTGGGCCTCTGATGTACAGGCGGGGATGAACCTGTGGCTCGGCCTGGCAGCGCTCGGGGCGGTGGCGCAGTTCGTCTTCGGCTATACCTTCTTCACGTTCTACACGGTCAAGGGGTTCATGGGCCACGGAGGTCCGCAGAGTTGGGGCGGTTGGATCGCGACGCCCCACACCAGCAGTCTCGTGCTGGCTATCATGGTTATCATAGTCGGTCTGGTAGTGACGGCGGCTCGCGGACGCTCACCTTTGACGCCGGTCTCCATGGGCGCTTTGATAGCGGTGCTGGGCTTCGCTTCCGGCGCCAGAATCCTCTACCGGATCATCCAACCACCGTTCAACACAGCCGGCGGCGGCACCAACGTGCCGGTCGGCACCGTAATTATCCATGCGGGCGCGTATCTGGCGGTGCTGGCTGCCGTGGTAGTGATAGCAGCCGGCATCGTCCAGGCAGTCACCCACCGGGAGGAAGCTAGACAAAGCGCCTCTGGACGAGCCTAGAACCCGATAGAAAGTACAAAAGGGCCGGAAGAAGTTTTCCACGGCCCTTTTCTCTGGCTGCGGCTAAGCGTTTGCCGGCTTTTGCTTCCCATTTGCGCTCGTTGCCACGCCCGGAGAGTGCTCAAACGTGTCTTGCGCCTCTGGAGAGCTTCCCCACCGCCGGAACATCCACACCCCGGCCATCAGGAACGCTCCTAGCAAGACGATCAAGGGTACAACGCTGTCAATGGTGGAACTGCCGGTAAAGCTACCCGAGCTAAAACTTACGACTGGAACTCCACAAAGCGCGGCTCCCTTGGACAACTGCTTCCATCCATCTTCCCTGAGCTTCTTCAAGTTAGTCATTCAGAAATCACCTCCTCCGACTTTCCCAGGTCCCTATTGTATCTACTATCGCGGCCACACGAAACCTTTCGCTCTCTTACCGCTCTTCTTCCTCCGGCACCAGAGGCGGGAACGGGGCGGTCGCGGGGTCCGTCGTATCCGCCTTATTCGCCGGGAGGCCGTGCCTGGCGAGGAGTTCCGCAGCCCGCTGGGGGCTCGGAACCTCGCGCACCCAGATCACGGTCTCAGATTCCGTATCCACAAGCTCGAACGTCGGTTTTTCGAGCACCATCACCGACCGGTGGGCGACTATAGCATATCTCCCTGCTTCTGCACGAACCACCATCTCCAGCCGCTCCGCTTCCTCTTCGCTGATGGAGTCGCCCGTCATCCAGCCGGCGCCCTCGAAATCTTGCCGGATCTGCTCCGCCATCATGCGCATCTACGAGCCTCCTGTTCTAAGTCGGCATCGGTAGGTTCCGAGAAGTCGAGTGGGTTTCACAGACCTCGTGCAGTAGGGGCGGTGGGACTCGAACCCACACTCCTTTTCAGGAACCGGATTTTAAGTCCGTCGCGTCTGCCGTTCCGCCACGCCCCCGCGCTTCCTGTTCCTCCAAGTATCGGTAATACTATGACAGTTAGGACAGAGGAGAATAACGTTATCCCTCTTGTAATCTCCACCCGCATTCTTCCTGTTCATCTCCAGAGCTATCGGCTTGCCGAACCATTTTCCAAGCCCGCAAGCCTGGCAAAGGCTACCATGTTCCTCTATGAGCCTCAAACGAACCGCGCTCTTTCCGGTGGGAAAAGTCTTCCTCTTATTGCGTTCGATCGCATCGTCGTAAGCTGTGCGCCCGTCTAGTGGAATATGCTTTACCCAGTCGCACACGGTACGCTAGGGCACGTCTATCTCAGCGGCGATGCTCCTGTATCTGTATCCGTACCCGGCCCCGCGCAACTCGATCGCCCTGGCGTACTCTGACCTTCTGTCCTTGTAAGGACCACGCATCTCGGATCCTCTCCGTAAAGAGATCTGGAAGACGCTTCGGAGTATATCAGCGGCTTTCCCGTCTCGGACCTTAACGCGAGCAGCAAGCGTCTTTCGGGTAGGGGTTCTCCAGGTGCTCAAGGGTCCATTCGGCGACGGGGTTTGGGATGGCTCCGGAGAGATGGAGAGCGGTGAAAGCGTGGAGACACTTGACGTAGCCGCCCTCGCGGACGCCGGCCACACGGGTACCGAATTGCAGCCGATGCTGTTCGTGGATATCCTCGACCCTCTCTTCTCCCACATCTTGTTGGGATCGGCGGACGCCGCCGGTCGATTCTATGCGGGCGATGGCGGTGTCGAGGGTGGGGCAGGTGATCCAGAACGTCGTCGGCATTCGCAGCCGCTGCTCGTTTTCTATTACGCTCGGCGACCCGAAGGGACAACGGGCGGCGACCCGGAATGGCTTGGGTTCGCGGCCGAGCTGGCGGGCCACGACCTCACGGTCGTCCACGGTCTCCCTTTTGAGCGTCTTTGATAATGTAGACTTTCTCTCCAGGCTTTATCATGCCGTAGCGGTGACGGGCGGCACGTTCTATGCCGGCCGGAGTCTTGAGGTCTTTGGCGAGCCGGGTCTGGCCGGCGTTGTGATTTTCGACTTTCTGGAGGCTCTGTTCCAGCTTGGGTATCTCATTCCTTGAGGTGGAGATTTGACGCAGCGGGCTCACGTAGGACGTTAGCAACACGACGATAAGCGCGGCGTAGAGGGCTACAGCGAGAGGGTGTACCCCCCTGCGCCGGGCTTTTTTCACTGGTCCTCGCCCACCGTGTAGATCTGGAGCAGGTTGGTCGAGCCGGGCAGG
The DNA here is from genome assembly GCA_038199155.1 of Rubrobacterales bacterium. Classification (GTDB taxonomy): domain Bacteria; phylum Actinomycetota; class Rubrobacteria; order Rubrobacterales; family Rubrobacteraceae; genus JBBPZK01. The sequence continues at coordinate 3,128 of JBBPZK010000033.1, forward strand.
GAGCCTTTGGTGCCGCCGGTTAGAACTACCTCATCCCCTTCACTTATATGCCCGGACTCCTTCGCGGCCCTGATGGCCCCGTCGAAGCGCTCCTCCATGGTGCCGGCCTGCTCGCCCGGCAGGGCGACGACACCCCACACCAGCGCGAGCATCCCAACCGTATGGTCTACGGGCGTAACGGCCAGTATCTTGTTCGGCGGCCGGAACCGGGCGACCCTTATGCACGAGAGTCCAGTCTGGGTCGAAGTCAGGATGGCATCCGCTTCGAGACCTTCGGCGAGCTCGCAGGCGGCGTGTGTAACAGCGTCGTAGCGGTCGCCCCGCCCCCAGGAAGCGGAGGCGCTTATGTCACGACCGTAGTCTATGGCCCCCTCGGCAGCCTGGCAGATGCGGTCCATCTGCATCACGCTCTGCAACGGGTAGCGCCCGACGGCCGTCTCGCCGCTCAACATTACCGCGTCCGTCCGGTCGAAGATGGCGTTGGCGACATCCGAGACCTCGGCGCGGGTCGGGCGCGGGTTCCGGATCATCGAATCGAGCATCTGGGTCGCCACTATGACCGGCTTGCCTAGCCTGCGGCAACGCGCGATCATGCGCTTCTGCTCTATCGGCACCCGCTCGGCCGAAAGCTCGACCGCCAGGTCTCCTCTCGCCACCATGATCCCATCAGAAGCCTGGATGATGTCCTCGATGTCGTCTATGGCCTCGTGCTTCTCTATCTTCGAGATGAGCGGAACGTCGCCACCGAACTCTTTTATCCGCTCCTGCACCTCCCGCACCTCGTCCCCGCTGCGCACGAACGAGACCGCGACCCACTCCGGCTTCAACTCCTCCATCCCGAAGCGCAAATCTTCCAAATCCTTCGGCGTCAGGCCCCTTATGGAGAGAGACGAGTCGGGGAAGTTGAGGCCCTTGTGTGAAGAGACCGGGCCACCCTCTATGACCTTGCAGGTCACCTCGCCGTTGTCGACGCTCTCGACCTCCAGGCCGACCAGGCCGTCGTCTATCAGGAGCCGGTGGCCGGGCTTTACGTCCTCAGCGAGCTTCTCATAGGAGGTCGGGAGCCGGCTGGCATCCCCGACGAAATCGCCGCCCGGCACGATGACGATGCTGCTCCCCTCGACCAGCTCCGTGCCGCCCTCGACCTCACCGGTCCTTATCTTCGGTCCCTGGATGTCTTGCAAGACCGCAACGTTGCGACCCTGCTCCTTCGCCGCCGTCCGCACGGTCTGGGCGTTCTTGAGGTGTACGCTGTGCTCGCCGTGGCTGAAGTTAAGCCGTACAACGTCCACACCCGCTTCCACGAGCTTGCCGATGGCCTCCTCAGAAGAGGTGGCAGGTCCCAGGGTCGTAACTATTTTGGTCCGGCGCATGTCCTACCTTCCCTCCCGGCTGGGCCTGGGGTTGAACGCAGCCCGTCCCGGGTAGCGTCCCGTCGCGCCGAGCGCCTCTTCTATCCGCAAGAGCTGGTTGTACTTGGCGACCCGGTCGGTACGCGCCGGTGCGCCCGTCTTTATCTGCCCGGCGTTCACGGCGACCGCGAGGTCGGAGATCGTCGCGTCTTCCGTCTCGCCGCTTCGGTGGCTGACCATCGTCGTGTAGCCGGATTTGTGGGCCAGGTCCATCGTCTCGAACGTCTCGGTGAGCGTGCCGATCTGGTTGACCTTTACCAAAATGGAATTCGCCACACCCTCATCTATACCGCGACCCAGGATCTCTTTGTTCGTAACGAACAGGTCGTCCCCGACTAGCTGCACCTTATCGCCCAGCTCCTGGGTGAGCATGGCCCAACCCTCCCAGTCCTCCTCGTCAAGACCGTCTTCGAGGCTTATGATCGGGTACTCGTCCACGAGTCGGGCGTAGTAGGAGACCATCTCCTCGCGGCTCAGGGTTTTTCCCTCACCAGCGAGGTTGTAGGACCCGTTCTCGTAGAACTCCGAGGCTGCCGGGTCCAGGGCGAAGAAGATCTGGTCTCCAAGGGAGTAACCACTCCTCTCCACGGCCTCGGAGATCAAGGCGAGCGCCTCGCGGTTGTCGTCGAGGTCCGGCGCGAAGCCGCCCTCGTCCCCGATGCCGCCCGAGAGTTTCCGCTCCCCGAGGAGCTTCTTCAAGGACTGGTAGATCTCCGCCACCGACCGGAGCGCCTCGGCGAAGCTATCGAAGCCAGCCGGCACGACCATGAACTCCTGGAAATCTACGTTGTTCGATGCGTGCGCCCCGCCGTTCATGATGTTGGCGCACGGCACCGGCAGCGTGTACGCCCCGGCCCCGCCGAGGTAGCGGTAGAGTGGCAGCGCCGCCGACTCCGCCGCCGCTTTCGCAGCCGCCAGAGAGACCCCGAGCATCGCGTTCGCCCCGAGACGCCCCTTATTATCCGTACCGTCTGCGGCGATCATGGCGAGGTCCAACGCCCGTTGGTCGGTCGCGTCCATCCCGAGTACGGTCTCCGCTAACTCTCCATCCACGTTCTCGACGGCCTTTAGCGTACCCTTGCCGCCGTAGCGGTCGTTGTCTCCGTCTCTTAGTTCTACGGCCTCGTTCTGGCCGGTAGAAGCACCGGATGGCACGGAGGCTCTCCCTACAAAGCCGCTCGCGGTGGCGAGTTCGACCTCTACCGTGGGGTTGCCCCTTGAGTCCAGGATCTCCCGTCCGTGGACCGCAACGATCTCCGTCATCGGATTTATCCTCCCTATTTATTTACGAACGTATAAGTTTTACCCTGTAACTCTACGCCCTAATGCGGCTCGTTGCCAGCCGCTATCTGCCGGTCGTGCCACCCGAAGTAGTACCCGCCTTCGGCGGCGCGTAGCCGTTCAGGTACTTGAGGTTGCGCTGTTTTTTCTGTTTCTCGATCCAGGCCTCGAACTTCTTTGCCTGCTCCTGGCCGGAGAGTTGCGCCTTTATCTGCGGCGAGACCTTATCCAGCGGCTCGGTCTTGGCCTTCTTGATATCGGTCACCTCGATCAGGTGATAACCGAACTGGGTCTTGACCGGCCCGACTATCTCACCCTGTTTGGCCTTGAAGACCGCGCTCTTGAACTCCGGCACCAACTGGGTGCTGCTCGTCAGACAACCTAGGTCTCCACCTTTGGCCGCGCTGCCGGGGTCCTGGGAGTATTTCTTCGCCAGCTTCCCGAACTGCGAGCTGTCTTTCTGGAGCTTCTTCTTGGTCTCTTCGGCGAGCTTCTTCTGGTCCTTGTTGAACAAAATGTGGCGCGTGCAGCGCTGCTCGGGGACCTGGAATTGCTTCTTGTTCTTGTCGTAGAAAGCCTGTATTTCTTTTTTGGAGGGCGTGGTATTGCCGACGACTTTCTTCTGTACCTTCTGGACCAGGAGGCTCTGCGGGATCTGCTGCCTTATTCGCTTTTTAAGCTCTTTCTCCGTGAGTTTGGCCTGCTGGAGGGCTTGCTGGTACGCCTGGTCCGCGCTTACGGTCTGTCCTTGAGACTGAGCCTGTTGGGCGAGTTGCTGCTTTATCTGATCTATCTGATCCTGGACTCCCTTGTCGATCTCTTTCTGGGAGACTTTTATCCCGTTCTCTTTGGCGTAAGCCTTCGAGATTTCGAGCCCAACGACCTGCGGCATCACCTGGGCGGCGGCTGCCTTGTACTGCGGAGAACCGGGGGAGATCTTACCCTGCTGGCTCTGCTGGGCGAGCGCGTCTATCTGCTGCTGCAACTCCGCCTGGGTAACGTCACCACCCTTGAAGACGGCGACTTTTTTCGCCCCCGAATCGCCGTTCGCCTTCTGCTGCGCCGGCTTGCAACCGGCGACCACCAAAAGCGCGACGACGGCTAGCAGACACAAATACAGTGCTTTTCTGAAGGAAGAAATGTTCAAAAGACTAGAACCTTACTCTTTGAATGGCAAAACCGCCCGGCATTATAGCACGGCGCTCCCGGCGCTCCGGCGACGCGGAGCTCAGGCCGTCCGGGCAACCGGCTCGCCACCGAGCGCCCGCAGCGTCTTCTCGGCGAGCGAGAGTGGATCCTCCGAACCGCGCACCGTCGCCCGTCCCTCGCGCACGGTTACCTCGCCCCCGGTTGCCTTCCGGAGCAGCGCGGCGGTTGCTATGTCCGGCTTCACGCCGTACACGGTCAACGTCCCGGAACGGTAGCTCACGGAGGTCGCCCCGGCCTTGCGCCCGAGCAGCTTCACCCGCGAGAGTCCGAGCAGGTTCAGGGCGGGCTCCGGCGGCTCTCCGAAGCGGTCGGCCAGTTCCTCGGCCAGGTCCTCGACCTCGGCGAGCGTTGCGACGCCGGAGGCACGCCGGTACAGGTCAACACGTTCGATCTCATCCTGCACGTACTCGGGCGGCAAGTAAGCGTCAAGCGAAAGCTCCACTATGACCGGCCGCTCCTGCTCCACCTGGACCGGCTGGCCCTTCGCCTGGGCGACAGCCTCTTCGAGTAGCTGGAGGTACATCTCGAAGCCGACGGCGGCGATCTGGCCGGATTGCTCCGCCCCGAGTAAGTTCCCAGCGCCCCGGATCTCCAGATCTCGCATCGCGATTGCGAATCCGCTGCCGAGTTCCGTGAAGTCCATCAACGCTTCCAGCCGACGCTGCGACTCGACGGTAGCGCCGAGCGGGGCGAAGAGATAGGCGTAAGCCTGGGCTCTTGAGCGTCCGATCCTACCGCGCAACTGGTAGAGTTGCGCCAGCCCCATCGCGTCCGCCCGGTCAACGATCAGGGTATTGGCCGTCGCAACGTCCAGCCCGCTCTCGACGATGGTCGTCGTGACGAGCACGTCAGCCTCACCCGCCAGGAAACTCCGCATCACCTCTTCCAACGCCCGCTCCGGCATCTGGCCGTGCGCAGTAAGGAACCGGACGCCCGGCACGAGAGAGGCGAGCCGCTCGGTCACGCCGTCTATGCTCTCGACCCGGTTGTGGACGAAGAAAATTTGCCCGCCGCGCCCGACCTCCCGCTCGATGGCCCGCTCGACCATGTCCTCTTCGTAAGGCCCGACGTGCGTCAGGATGCTGCGTCGTCCGGCCGGGGCGGTCTCTATTACGCTGATGTCGCGCAGAGAAGAGAGGCCCATCTGCATCGTCCGGGGGATCGGGGTGGCTGTCATCGTCAGCACGTCCACCGACGCCTTGAACTCCTTGAGCCTCTCTTTGTGCTTGACCCCGAAACGCTGCTCCTCGTCCACCACGAGAAGGCCGAGGTCCTTCGGCGCGACCTCGGAGCCGAGCAGCGCGTGCGTCCCGATCAGGATATCCACCTCACCGGCCTCGAAGTCCTTTAGTGTCTGTTTCCGCTCAGCGGCGGTAGAGAAGCGGGAAAGACTCCCGACCCGCACAGCGAACCCGCCCAGACGCTCCTGGAAAGTCTTCAAGTGCTGCTGAACTAGGATCGTCGTCGGGGCGAGCATCATAGTCTGCTTGCCAGCGAGAGCCGCCTTGAACGCCGCCCGGACGGCGACCTCGGTCTTGCCGAAACCAACGTCTCCGCAGACGAGGCGGTCCATCGGGTGCGGGCGCTGCATGTCCACCTTGACGGCGGCTATTGCCTGCGCCTGATCCGGGGTCTCCTGATACGGAAAACTCTCCTCCAATTCCCGCTCCCACTCCCCGTCCTCCTGAAAAGCGAAACCTGGCGCTGATGCCCTGGCGGCGTGGAGCCTGAGCAGCTCTCCGGCGAGCGCCTTGACCCTTTTCCTGACTTTGTCGGTGACCTGCGCCCAGGTCTGCCCGCCGAGTTTGTCGAGCCTCGTTCCCTCGCCGCCGACGTACTTGTGGAGCAACTCCATCTGCTCGTAGGGGACGAAGAGCGTATCCCCGCCCCGGTAGCTGACCTGCATGTAGTCCCGAGTCGCCCCGAGAGCCTCCTTCGCTACCAGCCCCTCGAAGCGCCCGATGCCCTGCGTCGCGTGGACCACCAGGTCTCCAGCCTTCAAGTCCGCGAACGAGGCCAGGCTCCTGCCTCCGGGCCTTCGGTTCTTCTCGCGCCGCCGGCCGAAGAGCGAGTCGCGCCGGAGGGCGGCAACGCCGCCCTCTGGATACGTGAAACCGTCTTCTATCTCTCCGGGGACGGCGTAGATGCCGGGGGCGAGGCTCGCGTCTACCCGGTCGGCTTCCCGGACCCGGCGGCCTATCTCTCCGAAAGCATAGACCGCCCGCCGGGCTTCACCGCCGCTACCGCACGCGATAAAGACGGCGAGACCATCGTTCACGAAAGTTTCGAGCCTCCGGCCCGCCTCGCGGATGGTGCTGGCGAAAGCGGCGACCGGCGGCGCGGAGACGGGCGTTCCGTCCTCGCCACCGGTGAATTCCAGCTCCAGCTCAGGCGTCTCCGTAGCGTAGAGAGCCTCTACGAAGCCGTCCAACTCTTCCGGTAGGCACTCACGCGGTTCCTCTCGCCAGACCTCGAAGCCGTTTGGGACAAGGTCTCGCAGAGAGACCGGGTCGAGGTCGAGCAGCAAACGGTCCAGGCCCGGCACGCGCACTCCTCTGCGGGCTTCCTCCGGCAAGTCTCCCTCGCTCGCGGCGGCGAGGCTCGTCAGGTCTCCTTCGCGGGCGGCGTAGACCGTCACGGCTTCGAGTTCGCGGACTACCCGTTGGGTGGCTAGGGAGATCGCCCGGACGCTTTCTACTTCGTCGCCCCACCACTCGACCCGAACCGGCGAGCGGCGGGTGCTCGGGAACACGTCCACGATCCCACCGCGCACCGCGAACTCTCCGGGACGCGATACCCGATCCATCCGCTCGTAGCCCAAAGAAACCAGCCGCTCAAGGGTCTCGTCCAGCTCGATCTCCTCCCCATCCGAGAGCGAGATCGGGTCGTAGAGAGGCGTCTTCTCCATGAACGCCAGCGGTCCGGCGATCACTACCCGCGCAAATTCCAGAGAGTGGAGCGCCCGCTGCCGCCGTCCGACCCGGACCACCGAAGGGTCGAAGACGTCCCCGTAGGCGACACCGCGCGAAGGTAGGTGGACGACTCCCTCATCGAGGAAACTATTCGCGTCGCGGGCGTAACGCTCCGCATCCTCTTCGGTCGAGGCAAGTAGGAAAACCGGATGCTCATTTGTAGCGGCAAGGTATGCCCGGATGCGGCGCGGAGCTTGCAATAATTCTGTCCGCGTCCTGTAAGTCACCCGAATATTGTAACCGCGCCCGAGCAGGTTCCAACCGGCCAAGGTAATCCGGGACACCTTTCGGCGCGTATAAGTCGTTTATAAGGTTGAATTAGCAGACTGAGGGGAGGAGGTTGCGCCAGAACCAGAGGCGTTTGGAACATCGAATAGAAAGTTTCGTTCAGGAAAAGGGACCTGCGGTAAAGCCGTGGGAGAAGGAGAAGCATTGAGAAAGCTAAGTGTATTCGTGTTGATCGCCGCTATCGCATCTCTAGTCGTCGCACAGGTGGCTTTCGCGCAGTCGAGCGGCCAGACGTATCAGGCGACGCTCGCCTCGCTCAACAACTCGGGCGCCAGCGGCAACGCCACCGTGACGGTAAACGGCAACCAGGCAACGGTCAACGTCGAGTCTTCGGGCCTCGTTCCAGGCTGCACCTTCGCGGTTACTCCCCCACTCCGCTCCTCGATGGAGAGGACCTGTCCCCCTCGGGCGTAACGGCGTCCCCTGCCCAGGCGATTTGAGTCCATTAGTCTTTCGAGGGCTCCTATCCAGCGCGTCGCCCACCAGTTTTTGGTGAACTCGCCGCGCTTGCTCCTGGCCTTGAGACCCTTGTCCGTTGTGATGGGCCGGCTCTCCGGGTACCAGTCGTGGTCGCGATAGCGGCTCACGCCATCGCCTCCCGCCGGAGGGCTACCATCTCGCGCAACTCCCGGTTGGAGAGATCGGTGATCCAGGCCTCATCCGTGCCCACCACACTCTCTGCGAGCGCCTTCTTCCGCTCGATCATCTCGTCTATCCTCTCCTCCAGCGTGCCCACGCACACGAACTTGTGAACCTCGACGTTTCGCTTCTGCCCTATGCGGAAGGCCCGGTCGGTTGCCTGATCCTCGACGGCCGGGTTCCACCACCTATCGTAGTGGAAGACGTGGTTGGCGCGGGTGAGGTTGAGTCCCGTGCCTCCGGCCTTCAACGACAGGATGAAGACCCGCGGTCCCTCTTCGTCCTCCTGGAAGCGCCTGACCATCTCGGCCCTCTTCTTGGCGGTTGTACCGCCGTGGATGAATTGCACCCCACAGGAGAAGCGTTCGGGGAGCAACTGGTGGAACATCCGGCCCATCTCCTTGTACTGGGTGAAGATGAGGCAGCGGTCTCCGACGCTTAGAACTTCATCGAGGAGCTCCAGCAGACGCAGGAGCTTGCCGCTGCGCGGTGCTTTGTTCACCGCGCCGTTGGCTCCGCCATTGGATAAGCCGGTGTCTCCCTCGTGTAGGAACTGGGCGGGATGGTTGCAGACTTGCTTGAGCCTGGTGAGCATGCCGAGGACGAGTCCCTTGCGCTGTATCCCTTCACTCTCTTCGAGCTCCTCCATGACGTCCCGGACGACTGCTTCGTACAGACTGGCCTGCTCCTCGCTCAGGTGGGCGTACACCTTCATCTCCTGTTTTTCGGGCAGATCATCGATGACCTTTGGATCCGACTTCAGGCGGCGCAAGACCAGGGGTTTGGTCAGCTTATGGAGCTCTCGCAGCGCCGTCTCGTCTCCCTCGCGCTCTATGGGACGTGCGAAGCGCCCTCGGAACTCCTTTCGGGAGCCCAGATACCCTGGATTTAGAAAGCGCATGATGGACCATAGTTCGTTTAGGCGATTCTCGACCGGCGTACCGGTGAGTGCGAGCCGGAAGTTGGTGGAGAGCCCACAGGCTATCTTGCTAACCCGTGCCGCCGGGTTCTTTATGTTCTGTGCCTCGTCCAGGACCATGGCGTGCCACTCGACCTCCTGCAACATCTCGGCGTCCCGGCGCAAAAGAGCGTAGCTGGTCAGAACGAGGTCCGTCTGATCCAGTGTCGCGGCAAACTGTTCGTCCCGCAACCTGCCCGGACCCTGGTGGAGAAGGACGCGCAGGCCCGGCGTGAAGCGTTCGGCCTCTTTGTGCCAGTTGTTGACGACCGAGGTGGGACAGACTACCAACACGGGGGCCTTCAGCAGGCCCCGTTCCTGATCACGGCTAAAGAGCGCGAGCGTCTGGATGGTCTTGCCCAGGCCCATGTCGTCGGCCAGGCAGGCGCCGAGCCCGGAGCCGCGCAGGAACTCGAGCCAGGAGTAGCCTGCCCGCTGGTAGGGTCGCAGTTGCGCGCGCAGATCCACCGGGGCGGGCAGCGTCCCAAGCGCACGGCCGCCATCGAGACGCTCGAACCATTCGGCGAGCCAGTCCTCGAAGGTGGCCTCCTCTACCTCCAGCCCCTCTACCCGCTCGACGCCACCGAGTCCCAGCCGCAGGGCTTCTTGTGGGCTCAACCAGCTCTCGCCGTCCTGTCCGGAGCCCTGGCTAGAGCCTCGGCTGGAGAAGAACTCCAACGCCTTCTCGACCTGTTCGGGGTCGAGCCGGACCCACTCGCCCCGCAGCCGGACGAGCGGAGATTTGAGAGAGGCGAGCGCCTCGAACTCCTCCTGGCTCAGGGTCTGCTCGCCCAGGGACAGCTCCCACCGGTAGTTCATCAGTTTGTCCAGGCTCATCATGCCCCGTGCCACTCCCTCACCGCCCGGACTACTCGTTGGCGAGACACGGGGCCGCAGTCTCAAACGGGCACTGGAGCGATTCCACCAGGGAGGAACCAGAACGCCGAAGCCGGCCTCTTCGAGCAGTG
>JBBPZK010000034.1:0-8647 GCA_038199155.1 Rubrobacterales bacterium
GTTGATTGGAGAGGTGGATCTCGGGGACGGCGTAGTGCGCGGGCTCCTTGGAGACCTAGCCTACCGAAGCGGGGATCTGGAGGATGCCCTGGCCGAAGTCGGCATCTTATTGGAGACCGAGCGTTCCCGCCAGGGCGGCGGGCGCCAGCAAGTGGAGATCGCGTTTTCGAGTCTCAAGCGAGTCTTCGGGATAGGCGAGACATTAGCAACCACTTTGGTGGGACTGGTGAGCAGAATCGCGGCGAAGATCACCGCCTACACCTACGCTTTCCTGGTCAATCGTCGCTTGGGACGAGTGCAAGGGAGGATCAAGGATCTGTGGGCTTAAACCTGACAACACTCATCTAGACCGATAGCCGGTACAACGTAGTAGGAAAGTCTATTGAGGCCCCAGCGTCCCACAGAGCCAAACGCCCACCGGATAGCCTCGCGGTGGCTCTGGAACCGGCGGGCGATCCCCGCCTCGTCGCGTAGGATAAGCGGGTCCCTCTCCATCCCCGAGCACTAACAGATTCCACCTAGTGAGCGCGCAACGAAACTCCGGTCTCCACCCTCCGCGAGAACTTCGTGCAGCGCGAGAGGACCTGAAAGCAGTATATGCCTATAGCACATAAGTCCAATCCTTAGTATAATGCGTGTGCAAATGGTTGAAAAAGGGTATCAAGGTATCAGAGTATTACTTTTGGCACTAAACGAGGAGGCACGATTTTGAGTGAGAGTAGTGAGAGGCCGAGCGGGGCGAACCCGGCGGAGCTTTGGATGAAGTGGTACGAGTCGAGTTCCAGGATGTGGACGGACGCGTTGCGGGGTTCCAGGGAGGGTCAGGCTGACCCGTGGGGCCTTTATCGGCAGTGGACAGAGAGCATGGAGGAGGCTCGCAAGAGCATAACCGCCGGCGGCGGAGCTGTTGGTGCTCCGGAGGCTGCGAAGAGCGTTGAGCGCATGATGAGCGCGATGGCGCCTATGGCGTCCGTGGGTTCGATGGGTAGCGCGATGGACCCGGAGCGGATGAACAAGTGGTTGGAGGAAGCGTCCCGGTCGTGGCAGAAGTCGGCGCAGGTCGGGTCGGAGATGATGAGTGCGGCTCCGCGTTGGATGCAGCTTATGGAGCAGGCCCGCGACAACATGATAAACGCCGAAGGCGGCGTCCCTTCAGACCCGTTGCAGTTCGTCGTTCAGTGGTACAACGCCACGAGCGGACCTCTCTCGGAGTTCGTCCAGGACTTACTGGAGCGGGACGAGTTCCTGGAGCCTTCGAGCCGCTTCCTGGAGAGCTACGCGAGGGCGTACAAAATCTTCAGCCGCAGCTCCGAGGAGTACCTGAGCGCGCTCCAGTTGCCGACCCGTTCGGACATAACGCGCATCGCCACCCTCATAGTGGCGCTGGAGGACAAGGTAGACAGTATAGAGGAAGCCTTCGAGGACTTCGAGTATGGTTACGCCAAGCCCGCGACCGCCGAAGAAGTGCAGTCGCTCGAAAACCGCATAGATCAGCTAGACCGAAAGCTCGGTAGAAAGCTGGACGAAGGCGCGGCAAACGCCTCCGGTTACGCGACGGCCGAATCGGTAGGCGCCCTCGACGGCAGGATAGACGAGGTCGAAAGCAAGCTGGACCGGCTGCTGACGGCGGTCGAGGCTTTGCAGGCCACGACAACGTCCAACGAAAGCGCCGAGGCTGCGGTCGTAGTCGAGGCCAACGGCTCGGCAACCGAGTCCACGACCCGTTCCGCTAGTGGGACGGAAGAGATACAGGCTACGGACGCGGCCCGGCGCAAGGCTCAGGAGCTGAATGTGGACCTCGCGGCGGTAGACGGGACCGGGGCGAATGGGCAGATCACGGTAGACGACGTACGCAAGAAAGGGGCGAGCTAGATGACCGATAGCAGCGTCATACCTTCGGACGCGGAGAACTTCTTCGACAAGTACAGCAAGGGCATGAGCATCGTGGTGGAGGGGGCGCAGGCAGACACGGGCCGGACCCCCAAGGAGACCATCTGGACCAAGAACAAGGCGAAGCTCTACCACTACCAGACCGAGGACGAGAAAAAGCATCCGACCCCGATCCTGATAGTCTACGCCCTCATCAACCGTCCCTACGTGCTTGACCTGATGCCGGGCAACAGCCTCATAGAGTACCTCTGCGAGCAGGGCTACGACGTCTACATGCTCGACTGGGGCGTCCCCGGCGACGAGGACAAGGACCTCACCTTCGAGGACTATGTGCTCGACTACATCCCGAGGACGATCCGGAAGGTCTTGAGGGACTCTCACCAGGAGCAACTCTCCCTGCTCGGCTATTGCATGGGCGGTACGATGAGCGCCATGTACGCCTCGCTCTATCCGGAGAAGCTAAAGAACCTCATCCTGCTCACGGCCCCGACCGACTTCAACAAAGATGAGATAGGACTCTACAAGCTCTTCACCGACGACAGGTACCTCGACGTGGACGTACTGGCAGACGCCTTCGGCAACATCCCCGGCGAGATGATCGACACCGGAAACAGGATGCTCAAGCCCGTCACCAACTACGTCGGCACCTACGTCGGCATGTGGGAGCGGATCTTCGACGACAAGCCGATGGAGACCTGGCTCGCCATGAACAAGTGGGTAAACGACGGCCCGCCGTTCCCCGGCGCGACCTTCAAGCAGTGGATCACCGACTTCTACCAGCACAACAAGCTGACAAAAGGTGAGATCCGTCTGCGCGGCAAGCGAGTGAACCTCTCGAACATCGAGATCCCGCTACTCAACATCGCCGGCAAGAAAGACCACATCTGCGCCCTGCCTCAGGCCGAGGCGACCATGAACCTCGTCAAGAGCCGGGACAAAGAATTCTTCGTCCTCGACGCCGGCCACGTCGGCCTCATGACCGGTCGCGGCGCCAAAAAGGGCCTCTGGCCCAAAGTCAGCGAGTGGCTCTCCACCCGCTCAGACGCGTAGAAAAGCAACAAAAACCTTTCAAAGAGGCGGAGCCTGCTCGACGGGCTCCGCCTCTTTTTTCATTGAGGACGCCGGCAACTGTAGCACGAAGCCGGGAGTGCCATAATGAATTCCCGGTGTTGTGGTCGGCACGGAGGAGATCAGGTTGACGGAAGCTATCCGGGTAGGAATCATCGGAGACTACAACCCGACAAACCTTCCCACAGCGCCACGGAAGAGGCACTGGAACACGCGGCGGAATCTCTCGGAGCCTTTGTCGAAACGGAGTGGTTGCCGACGGAACTTCTCGAAGAACGGGCCACCGAAGAGGAGAAACGCTTCGACGTGTTCTGGTGCGCGCCCGGCAGCCCCTACAGGAGCATGAGCGGCGCCATCGAGATGATACGGGGGGTCCGTGAGTCGAAGAAACCATTCATCGGCACCTGCGGCGGTTTCCAGCACGCCGTGATCGAGTACGCCCGCAACGTACTCGGCCTCGCCAACACCACCCACGCCGAGTACGAACCGGATGCTCAAGACCCATTCGTCACATCTCTCTCCTGCTCGCTGGCCGGACAGAGCGCGTGGGTCGAACTCTCGCCCGACTCCAAAGTCCACGAATTCTACGGCGTGTCGGAAATCGAAGAAGAGTATCAGTGTAACTTCGGGCTGGCTTCCGGGTCGAAGAAACTTTTGGAAGAAGGAGGGCTGCGCGTCTCGGGCGTGGACAAAAACGACGAAGCGCGCGTAGTGGAGTTGCCCGGCCACGACTTCTACTTCGCGACGTTGTTCCTCCCTCAGATGCGCTCTGCGGCCAGGAATCCACATCTGCTCGTCGTTGCATTCCTACGGGCTGCGCTCGACGCGCGAAGCAAACGGAGAAGTCCGAAGCTGGAGGATACACGATGAAGGTTTACATCTCGGCGGACATGGAAGGCGTCACGGGGGTTACGCATTCGCAAGATGTGATCCCCGGTCGGTCGCAATACGATAGGTTTAGAAAACTCCTGACCGCCGAAGTAAACGCCGCCATCGAAGGTGCGGCGGAAGCCGGCGCTACAGATTTTCTGGTGAACGAGGCGCACGACGGGATGCGGAACATCCTCTTTGAAAACCTGGACCCACGGGCGGAGTTGATCGTCGGCCAGCAGAAGCCGTTCGTGATGATGGAGGGCGTGTCGAACGCGGACGTGGCGTTCTTTGTCGGCTACCACGCCCGCGCCGGTACCGGCGGCGTCTTGAGCCACACTTTCACGGCGCCGCAGGCCGTGGTCGGCGTGGATCTCAACGGCGAGCCGTGCAGCGAAGGCCGGATGAACGCAGCCCTTGCCAGGCTTTGGGATGTCCCGGTCGGCCTGGTGAGCGGCGATGACCTCACCTGCGAGGAAGCAGAGTCCCTGTATAACGGCGTACAGACGGCGCGGGTTAAGACGGCGGTGGACCGTTACACGGCCCGGTGCCTGCCACCGGAAAAATCGCTGCGGCGCATCCGGGAGGCGGCGCGAGCGGCGGTCGAGAACGCGAGGAACCTATCTCCGTACACGCTGGAGCCGCCGTATACGTTTACGGTCGAGTTCGCCACCGTCAGCACGGCGGCGGGCGTACTCTACTTTCCGGGGCTGGAAAGACTGGACGATAGGCGCGTCTCCTGGACGCACGAGGACTACCAAACAGCCTACAAGATGTTCATCGGAGTCATGCGCCTCGCACGCTCGGATCCGGACTACGGTTAGGTTCGGCCGGGACGGGAGCTGTTCGTCCTTCACCACCCGTTAGGCCGAGTTGTTTCAGCAACCCGGCTACGTCCGACTCGCCCCGGCGCTCGACAAGCTTTCCGTCAGAGAAACGGTCGGTGAACTTGCTCTCGAAAACGGCCCTATTCCCCGTCGGCGGGTACCAGAGGACGCCTCCTTCGTCCGTGCCGCCCATCGTGCAGCGGGTGGTGACAGTGTCTCTCTCGGCACTCTGTTCTTCCAGCGTAAACAAGAGGTCGGGGAACGTTTCGCGGAGGCCGGCGATGCTTCTCTTCAGTCCCCGAATACCGGAGCGGTTGTGGTGGTGGTCGAAAAAGTCTGGGGAGACCAGATCGTCCACGACCTCCGGGTTGCCTCTTCCTCAGGCTTCTTCGTAGAGGCGGCGCGCGAGGGAGAGGTTTTTCTCTTCGAGCATCCGTTTCTCTCGGGCCAGGATAGAAAGTTCCCTTCTTTTCGCGCCTGGCAGGAGGGCGCCGAGGAGGACCCAACCGAAGTCGGGAAGCAGGAACGGCGCCGAGGAGAACATAACGGACACGGTTAACCCGCCGCTGGGAGAATAGGTGTCAATCAGGTAAGAAAAGTAGATGAGAGCCGAGGATACGTAAGCCATAACGCCGACGATCAGTGGCAGGAACCTCCAGCGGCCAAGCCCCTTCCCCCATAACGTCGCGACGCCGAGGAGGAGGATGCCGAAGGGCTGTATCCAGACCCAGCCGAAGAAAATAGCGTTGAAGAAAGCTGGTGGTCCCGAGCCGGAGTAGTCTGTCTGCGGCGCCAGATACATGTAGAGGAACAAGCCCGCGATACATACCGACGGCAGAACGGCGATGAGAATACCAGCGCCGGCCAGCTTCCGGACCTTCTCGGACCGCGCCGCAACGAGGGCATACAGGCCGATCAACCCCGCCCCGACGAGCAACGTGCCGAAGAACATCGAGACCTCGCCAAGAGTCGCCAATTGCTCCAAGAAAACCCCAGGGCCGGAAGAATATGTTCCGTAAGAATATTTGACCGTCACTACAACGTTAATTGTGTCCGCCGCAACTCCCTCCAACCCACCGGCCACGAGCGCGAACCCGCCCCAGCGGATCGCTCGTGGCGAGCGTAGGAAAGGTGAGATCTTGCCTGCCCATGTTCTAGCGAGAATCCTGGAGTTCATGCTCACCCGTTACGACGCCCTTCCCACTACGATGTTTCTTACCGCACCCGGCGACCGGCTCTCCATCTGCCAGCCTTGCTCCCGGCTCTAAGGAGTGCGTACCCGAGCAGTATCCATACAGCGGCACCGATCACCCCGGACTGCACCCCAGGTATCCCGAACAACAAGACCGGCCACCCCGCAACTACCGCAGGACCAAGGAAATAATAAGGCAAATTTGAGACGAAGACAGTTTCGAGGATGGCGAGTACGAGTAGCAAATATTTCCAGCCGCCTCTTACCCTAGCCAGTAGCGCGGCGACGAAAAAGAAAAGGATTCCGATCGGCCGGACCAGGCCAACAATGACTGCTGAGACGGCCAGAAAGGGCGTCGGGACAACGGAGGCGCTACCCACGCTCGGAGAGACAAACGGCGGCTGGTGGATGACGATCCAGACCAGCGACGCCACGGAGAGCAAAGCTATAAAAACCCCGAAGGCTCCGACCATGACGCCAACCCCGGACCTCACCTTTACCAACAGCGCGTACACCCCGAGCAAACCAACCATAGTGAGCAAGACCCCAACAGGTCCCGCGAGACGTAAAAAGACCGACAGGATGCCGGGGCTACCCGACAACATAGGCGATAGGAATAGCCACAGCGCCCCGACGCCTATCAGGACGCCGCCCACAACCGCCAGCAGCCCTCCACACCGAACCGGCCATGAAGAACGCGAAAACCCTCTGCTTCCGTAGGATCCGCCCATCAAGGTAGTCTACCCCGCCTCACCACCCGCCGCCGATTGTTCCTCCTAGAAGAGCGCAACGTCGCCGTGGTGTGGATCACGCCATCTTATCTAATACGTAGTATAAAGTACATCTATATGTCATATGCACATAAAACAAGCGCGTCCTACAGAGCATACGAGCCTCTGAAGCTCGAGGACGGTACGGTCGTCCTCATGCGCGAGGTGCGGTCGGAGGATGCGCCGGCGCTCCGTCGGCTCGTGGGGCGGCTTGGTGAGCGTTCGGCTTACCTGCGCTACTTCGGTCCCATGAAAGAGCTTTCGGAAACGCAGGCAAAGCGCTTCGCCGAGGTGGATGGGAGGGACAGGTTCGCGTTAGTCGCCCTGGACCCGGATGACCGGCAGGAGATCGTCGCTGTCGTCCGATACGAGCGGAAGAGAGACAGTGGCGACAGGGCAGAGTATGCGGCGTTGGTGGAGGACAGATTCCAGGGGCGAGGGCTAGGGACAAGTATGACGCGCATTCTCGTCGAGGCCGCCCGGCGGAGGGATATCAGGCGGCTCGATGCGTTGGTCATGAGAGAGAACACCGCGATGCTGCACCTGCTAAAGAGCCTCGGGCTGCCGGAGCGGACGCGTTGGGAAGACGGAGTGGAGCACGTAGAAGTCGAGTTGCGGCCGGAAGCCGCCTGAGAAGTAAAGGAAAAGCCGCAACCCCGGAGGCAAAACATCTCCGAGGCTGCGGCTCCCTATCCTTGTACTAGTCTTTCTAGCTTACGCGCTCGAAGATGGCGGCGATGCCCATTCCTCCGCCGATGCAGAGGGTAACGAGGCCGTATTGTCCGCCGGTGCGGGCAAGTTCGTGCAGGATCTTGACGGTCAGCACCGCGCCGGTCGCGCCGATCGGGTGTCCAAGGGCGACCGCACCGCCGAGCGGGTTCATCTTCTCCTCCGGCACCTTCAGCTCGCGCTCGACGGTCACGGCTACGGAGGAGAAAGCCTCGTTCGCCTCGACCACGTCTATCTCGTCTATGGAGAGCCCCGCCTTCTTCAATGCCATGCGGGAAGCGGGGATCATACCGGTCCCCATCATCGACGGCTCCACGCCCGCGACAGCCGCCGAGATAAGCTTCCCGGCCACCGGCAGTCCAAGCTCTCCGGCCTTACGCTCGCTCATGACGAGCATCATCGCCGCGCCATCGTTGATGCCCGACGAGTTGCCGGCGGTCGCCGTCCCGCCGTCTCTCTTGAAGACCGGCTTGAGCTTTGAGAAAGCTTCTTCGGAAGCGTTCTCCCGAACGTGCTCGTCGCGGGTGAACTGGACCGTCTCCTTCTTCTGCTTGACCTCGACGGGGACGATCTGGTCCTCGAAGTAGCCTTCCTGGATCGCTTTTGTAGCCCGATGATGACTCCGCAGGGCGTAGGCGTCGGCGTCCTCGCGGGAGACTCCGTACTCCTCGGCGACGTTCTCAGCCGTCATACCCATGTGGTAATCCTCGAAAATGTCCCACAGTCCGTCGTAGACCATGTGGTCCAGGATCTTCGCGTCCGGCATCCCCATCCGGTAGCCGTAGCGTCCCTTCGGCATCAGGAACGGCGCCATATCCATGTTCTCTATGCCGCCGGCCATGATCACATCGGCGTCACCGAGCGCCACTTCCTGGGCCGCCGAGATGATCGCCTGCAAACCCGAGCCGCACATCCTGTTCAGCGTCATGCCCGGCGCCTCGACCGGGATACCGCTCTTTATGCCGACCTGCCGTCCGGGGTTCATCCCCTGTCCGGCCTGAAGGATGTTACCGACTATTATCTGATCCACCACGTCGCCCTCGATGCCCGCCCGGCTCAAGACTTCCTTGCCGACCGTCGCCCCGAGGTCCGTCGCCGGGGTCTCCTTGAGCGCGCCGCCGAAAGTGCCTATAGCCGTCCTGAGCGGCGTCGAGACCACGATCTCCGAGCCGTTACCGTTTCCGAAACTCATGCTGCTCCTTTCCTCCTATACTTTGTGAAAGGATACACCATTGAGCGTGAGTAGCACGGACCCCGGCGCACCGTTGTCCCGACGGATTCCTACGAAAAAACGGAACAGA
>JBBPZK010000035.1:0-3338 GCA_038199155.1 Rubrobacterales bacterium
GCCTGGATGCTTTCGCGATCCGCTGCTGGCCCGAGTTGCCGAACGTGGTCGGGCAGTGGGCGTACCTCGCGATGGTGCGACTCACCACCGAAGGTTACCCCAACGCCATGGAAGGCGACGTGGACGGAGCGTTATCGTGCCTGATCGGGGAGTTGCTCGGCTCCGGCCCAGGGTACCTTTCCGACTGGCTGGAGCACGACCGGGAGACCATCACCCTCTGGCACCCCGGCAACGCCCCCCTGACCATGTGCGACCCTATCGGAAGCGCCCACGGCCCGCGGCTCGCGCGGCACTTCAACGTCCCGAAGCCGCTCGTCGTCGACGCCAACCTGAAGGCCGACGAGCCCGTCACGATCTTCAGGCTCTGGCGCTGCGACGGCCGCTATCACCTGATGGCCCACGACACAAAGACCATCCAACCCCGACGTCCCCTACCCGGCACCAACGGTCTCATAGAGATCCCGGACCGCGACGTGTACGAATGGTTCGAGGAGCTCTGCCACGCCGGGATGCCCCACCACCTCGCCGTCTTCCCCGGACACAACGCCTTGCTCCTGCGCCGCTTCGCCCGCCAGACCGGCCTCGATTGGGTGGACTGAAGCTCTAGCGGAGGAGCCCCTGTCTTTCTAGCTCCTCCCTGAACTGGCGGCCGGCGGTCGAGCCTTCCCGGTAGAAGACAGCGGGCTCTCCGACCGGTGCATCAACCTTCAAATGTACGCCTCTTTCGAGAGAGCCGTGTGTCTCACCCGACCACAGGTGTATCCAACGGCTGCGTGGCAGATAGACGTTCATTCTCTTCTTTGCTGGATCCAGGACGGGGGCGACCATTAGCTCAGGGCCGACCATGAATTGGTACTCCAGGCGGCGCGCCTCTGGATCATCCCAGTAGTGGAGAAAAGGGTGGCGCACGATCGGAAGGCCCGTGCGGGAAGCCTCGGCCACGAGCTCCATTCTGTAGGGTTTCCAGGCTTTGTAGACTTTGGCGAAGCGGCTGAAGTGCCGGAGGGTTTCGTCGTCGGAATAGATCTGGTGGTTGACCTCGGGCTTGTTTCCCTCGTGGGTTCGGAACACGACGTTGAAAGCGCTCAGCTCGATCCAGCGCAGCAACAGTTCTTTGGAGCGATGATAGTTCTTGATGGTGCTGCTCACTGCTGTGTAACCGCCGGTGTCGCTGTGGTTGAGGCTGTAGCCGGAGATGCCGCTGGAGAGAAGACCTGTAACCGCCGTCTTGATCCCATCGTAGCGGTCCCAGCTTACGAGCTGATCGCCGATCCAGAAAAGTGTGCTGTAACGGGGGCTCCTGGTGTACCCGGAGCGGCTGAAAAAGACCGCGTCGTCTTCGTGCCCGGCTTCCCGGATCGCCTCGCGGTTGAGGCGCGCCCATTCCTCGGCGTAGCGGTTGTGGTAGCTTGCGGCGCTCTCGCCGGAGGAGAGGACCGCGTCGTAGGGAAGTCCTTCGCCGAAGTCAGCCATCCATCCGGCGACCCCTAGTAGCTCGATCTTGCTCCGCAGGATGTCCTTCATCCAATCTCGGGCTCCTGGGTTCGTCAGGTCGAGCGGGACCGCCGAGAAGTCGGTGATCTCGATCTCGTATGGTTTTCCGAGTTGGTTCTCTACCAGATAGCCCGCGTCCGCCGCCTCTCCGAACATGTTCCTGCGGTAGCTGCCTTTGCCGGAAACGTCGACTAGATAGGGGTTGACGTAGGTCATTAGCTTTATGTTCTCGTCCTCTAGCCGCTCTCTTAGCGTGTTCTCCTGGGCGTAACCGTTCTCCGCGTTCAGTTCCCAGTTCCACCTCCAGCGGGGATAAGCCTCATCATCGAGCTCCCAGTTCCACCAGAGTTGGCTACCGAAGCTCGTGAGACGGTGCCCGACCCAGTCCTGTAACCAGAAGGCGGCGACTGGAGCATCCAGGGCGTCCAGCCGCTCCTTTAGTTCGATTAGCTTATCCGTGCCGCCCTGCATCCCGACTATAGCGCCGTCGAGGACCCACTCTGGCAGGGGACGCATCCTTCCCGCGAACTCCGTGTAGCTTTCTATTAGTTCCGCCGGAGAGCCGCCGCTGACGATCTGGCCGCGCATGTGAGAGGAGAACAGCTCGACTCGCACCCGCTCGTCCGAGCGCAGATCGAAGACCGAATACTCATAGTTTTCGAGGAACAGCGAGCGAAGCTCGCTGGTGATGTAGTGCGGCACGCAGGCGTAGCTGCTGTGCCAGCTCCCGCCCGCCCCGCTTTTCAGGTTCGCCATCAGGGTTATGGGCTGCGCACCCCGTCCGACCCCCTGTTCTCCTATAAAGATCGGCACCCGCTTGCCCTTGAGATCGAAATACGTGTACTGTGTCCCGAAGCCGAAAAAGCGCTCTTCCTCGGAGGAGGAGTAGGTCAGATACACGCGGTTGCAAGGTTCTCCGACCCGGACCTCGAATCCCAACCGGTTCCCGGAAGCCGGCGAGAAGGTGAGCTCGTATCCGACGCTCCCGGATGCTCCTCTACGCGTGAGACGTCCGGCGATGACCAGTTCCGGACCTCTCTGTTCGATGCGATCCACGGTCTGGTCCGGGTACTCCTCGAGTACCGTGTCGGCGACAGAGTAGTGGGATCTTGTACCGCTCACGGTCTCCCTCCCGCGGGCGGCCGAAACGAAGCTCTTTCCGGGGACGCTGCCCCATAGGATATGACCGGTGAGATCTTCGCGGGCCACGCTTAGAACAACCCCCTCCAGACTATCTTCGAGGGTAATGATGAACTTGCCGGCGCGCCACGTACCAGGGACGACGTCCGGCACCGGGACGAGATGACCGGGCTGCCCGTTTTCGCGCCGGTTCTTGAAGAGGAGCGCGAGCGCCGCGACCGCGAATACCAGGGTCGGCAACAGAAATCTTGCAAGCCGCCGTCCGGGTCCGGGTTCTCGCGGAAGATGTCGAGGTCCATTGATCACGACTAATCTTATCTTAGCGGATCCAGGGCCGCGTCTCACGACGGTTTGCGGCGCGAGGCCGTGGTTGACGACGATCCAGGCTCCGGAAAGACAAGAATTTGCCGGAGGAGGGTGCCTGCAGCGCGGCCCGTTTCGTTACTCCGGTGATGGTGTTTGCCCTGATCTGAGCCCGGTCCTCGCCAGGGGCCCCAGGACGGCTACTTATCTAAAGAAGGGTAAATTTATCTGCACACGATTCGTGTATACTATTAGCCTAGCTCAACCGTAGGTCAAGGGTTGTGGCGGGCAGCAGGGAGGCTGCGGGGTCACGAGCTAGAGGAGAGCGCATGGAGAGCAGAGAGATACTTTTCAGGGTGATCGTTGAACCAGACCCGGAGAATAGCGGCTTCGTGGCGAGC
>JBBPZK010000036.1:0-4279 GCA_038199155.1 Rubrobacterales bacterium
CTCGTGGTCGCGCAGCGCGGTTACGATCGCCAGAGCGTTCCCGGAGACCACACCAGAGTCAACGGCCTTCGTGTAGAAGTCGGCCTCCAGGTACTCCAGGGTTAGCGCAAAGTTGCCGATGTCGGCGTCTGTGGTCGCGCTCTGGGCGGATGCCTTGCGTGAGAGAACGGCCGAACCGGCGGCCGCGCCGGCACCCGCAACCGCGAGGGTCTTGAAAAAGTCCCTCCGGCTCCGGGGCTGGGCGAGAGTCTCCGCGCCCGGCGTGTTGATTGTTTGCTTATCCATGAGTTAGCTATATCCTCCCTAACCAGTTATGCCGAATGGCGCGACAGCCTGCTGCACGGTGCTTAGCGGCAGGGCCTCTTCGAAGGCCACGTTGTTCGGCGGGACTACACCTTGCAGGACCTTGATCGCGTCCCAGTGCCGGCACTCGGCGCTGTGGATCGAGAGCGCCGGAGAAAGGTATGGCGTATTCATCAACGCCGGCGCGGCCCCCTGGAAGGCCCCGATGCCAACGGGCTCGAAGGTCGCTCCCAGCTTCAGGAAAGCTACCGGATCGCTGAAGGTCCCGCTCGGGTAGGTGAAGTTGGGCGTCGCTGGTACCGCCGCACCGGCCTTCTGTAGACCGGACGCGAGGAAATCGGCGTGCGCCATCTCGTCGTCCCGGATCTTGGTTATCACCGCCAGCGTGTCACCAGAGAAGATCCCGGACTTCACACCCTGGGCGTAGAACGTACCCTCCAGCAACTCCAGTTCATAGGCGAACGACAGAATATCCGTCGCCGATAGCGGCTGGTAGGTCGTGTAAGGCGCAGCCTGCGCGTTTGCCCTACGGCTGAGGCCGAACCCTCCGATTCCCGCCGCCGACAGCGCGGCTGTAGCCCACGCGGCCGTCTTCAGGAAGCTTCGCCGCGAGTACTCCCGGTCTATTGCGACCGGGCCTATGCGGCCGTCTGCTTCACTCATCAACAGTCTCCTCTCTTCTGCTTGCTTTACCATTCCGTGCATGTTACTTACCGACGTCTACGGGATCATCCTCTTTATGGATCACCCTCCTACTTAATTTTTCGTCTCTCTTCCCGTCTACGTCAGTAGCTAATGTTAACATATACTAATAACTCATTATAAAAGATGCGAACAACCGTGTAATCTTGCACAACCCGATAGAGCTTATGGGTAGCGTTTCGGGTGATCCGGTACAGCGGTTATAGCGTAGGAAGGTAATGTGGCGGACAGGGCACGACAGTACCTGCTTCTGGCGGATGAAGACCTCATAGCCTTAGTCCAGGCTGGTGAGCCGGAGGCTTTCGCGGTGCTCTACGACCGTCACAACCGGGTGGCCTTTTCACTGGCGCACCGGATGATGGGAGAGCGACAATCAGCCGAGGATTTAGTGCAGGATGTTTTCTTGAGAATATGGCGTTCAGCCGACAGTTACCGGGCGGAGCGGGCCAGCGTGCGAACCTGGATCCTCTCCATAGTCCACCATCGGGGGATAGACCAGATCCGCTCCACGGCAAGCCGCCGCAGGACGCAAGACAAGGTCGAAGCTGACGCTTCCAAGGTCCAGCCGAGCGAAGCTTTCGCCGAGACCTGGCGCAACTCTCAGAGGGACCAGGTTCGCGAGGCGCTCAACACGCTCCCACCCGAGCAACTGAAAATCCTGGAGCTGGCGTACTTCTCCGGCTACACGCACGTGGAGATAGCCGAGATCATGGACATCCCGCTCGGCACCGTGAAGGGTCGTATGCGCCTCGGACTCAAGAAGATAAGGGCGTTCTTCGACCAGCAGAACATGGCGGTGCCGGGATTAGCGAGATGAAACGGGAACATTTCGAAGACCTGAAAGAGTCCTACATCTTGAACGCCCTCCCCGAAAACGAGAGACGGGAGATGGAGGAATACCTCGTGTCACACCCCGAGCTACAGTCGGAGATAGACGAGCTAGGAGCCGTCGCCGGCCTGCTCGCCTTCTCCCCACCGGTGCAAGAACCCTCACCCCGGCTGCGCAAGAACCTCATGAACACCGTCAGGGTGGAATCCGACAATGCCGGAGAAAGTCACGCCTCCGAGCGAGACCCGTTCTCGACCAGGGTAAGGGAGTTCTTCGGTTTCGGCAGGCTGGCGCTCGGCGCGGCGGCGCTCGTGGTGCTGGTTGGTTTGATCTCCTGGAACGTCTCGCTCCAAAACCAGAACAACGATCTCCAGGGCAAAGTCCAGAGCATCCAGAAACAGGCGCAGCAAAAGCAGACCCAAACCTACGCGCTGAAAGGTTCGGGGACAGCCCAGAACGTCTCGGGCGAAGTCGTCAAGGTCAACAGCAAACACACCGTACTGACAGCGGACGATCTACCCTCGATACCGAAGGACAAGACGTACCAGATCTGGGTCATAAAGAACGGCGTTCCAAAGTCGGCCGGCGTCTTCAACCCGGATCACGGCAAAGCGGCAGCTATGGTGACCATCTCCCTCAAAAACGCGGATACCATAGCCATCACCATAGAGCCCGCAGGCGGCTCGTCCAAACCGACCACCGCCCCGATAATCTCCACAAAGGTATAGGGCGCCTCTCGCTGAAATAAGTAGTTTGGGTTCCTATATACAGAGAGCGCGTGCGCCGCTCGGTAGAATCTCCGCATGATAAGAGTAGGATACGCGACCCAGAATTTGGAGATCCCGGCGAGCACCAACAGGACACTGAGGCTCGCCGGACTGAGAGACGCGGATAAAGTGCGGGACCTGGTGCGGGAGAACATCTCCGGGCTCCAGACCATATTGAAATGGAACGCCGAGCATGGCGTGGGGCTGTTTCGGATGGGACAGAGCTTGATCCCCTTCGCCTCTCACCCGGATTTCCCTTACGACTGGGAAGCCGAACACGGTGACGATCTGCGGGAGGCCGGAGAGATGGCGCGTGAACTCGGCATCCGGCTCTCCATGCACCCCGGCCAGTACATAAACCCCGGCAGCCCGAAACCGGAGGTCGCCGAGCGGAGTCAAGTAGAGCTTCGTTACGTGGCCCGTATCTTCACCATCATGGGAAGCCCCGACGGCGTTATAGTTCTTCACATGGGCGGCGCGTACCAGGACAAAACAGCCACCGCGAGACAGTTCATAGAAGCCATGCGCCCCGAAGAAGAAACTCTCTCCTACCTCGCGCTGGAAAACGACGAGCGTATTTGGACGGTAGCGGAAGTCTCGGAGACGGCGACCGCCCTCGGGATACCGGCGATCACCGACACTCTCCACCACGACCTGAACCCGGCGGGCCTCACCCTAAAAGAAGCCTTCGACCTCTCGTTGCCGACGTGGGAAGTACGCGGGGTGCGCCCGAAGCTGCACATCTCTACTCAGAACCCCGAAAAGCAGGCCGGTGCCCACGCCTACTCCGTAGACATCCGCGACTGGGATGCTCTAGTCGAAGCCCTGGACGGCCGGGATGCGGACGTTATGGTGGAAGCGAAGGGCAAAGAACAAGCCCTGATCCCGATGGGCATAGAGTTGGACGAACCCCCAAAGACTACGGAGACGACGTCTTGAGCACCAATCCGAGCGACGCGGAGATCCGGGACATCCTGCGCGAGTCGAGCACGGTCGCGGTCGTCGGGCTCTCGGAGAGACCGAACCGCACGAGCCACGCCATCGCGCGCGCCCTGCAAAGTTTCGGATACAAAATCTTCCCGGTCAATCCCAAGCTGAAGGGCCCGGTACTCGGAGAGGAACCTTACGGTTCCGTTCGGGAGGTCCCGGAGAAGGTAGACATAGTGGACGTGTTTCGACGCGCGAGCGAGGTGATGCCAGTGGCGGAAGACGCGGTCGCGGCGGGAGCCCGCGTGCTGTGGATACAGTCGGGGATCGTAAACGAAGAAGCCGCCCTCTACGCCCGTGAACACGGCCTGATCGTCGTCATGGACCGCTGCATAAAGGTCGAGTACACCTCTCTGATAGGCCGTTAATTCCCATCGCGACGGGTCTTCGTCGTTATACATTCGGCGAAACGGGTATGATTACTTTTGGAAAGGGAAGCTAGAGAAAGGCTTGTGCGATGCCACGCATTCAACCCGTTGAACCGGAGAACGCGCCCGAAGAGTCGCGGCCGCTGATCGAACAGGGCAAGAAATCGGCCGGAGGCCAGGACCTGAACTTCTTCCGACAGATGGCCGTCTCGCCGAAGTCGTTCAAGGGATACATGAACCTGAGCGGAACGCTGCAGGGAGGCGCCCTCGACCGGCAGATGCAGGAATCAATAGCCGTCGCCGTCTCGGACTTCAACGGCTGC
>JBBPZK010000037.1:0-11002 GCA_038199155.1 Rubrobacterales bacterium
ATCGTCTTGGTGTATGCTGCGCATCGGTGTTTCCTTCCCGCCGACGCGTCAACGTCGGCTTTCCGTTCGATTGCTCGAAGGGAAGGTACACCACGTTCTTCAAGGAATCTTCGATCCACAACTTCTAACCATATCTCCCCTCACTTCGCCGTGTCTCTCAAGCAATCCCATGACCGCAACCTTACCCGACGCACCGCGTCCCGAAATCTTCTCATCGCGCTTGCTCTTGTGCATGTTCCGAGCCTTGCCGCCGATGTAGGTTTCGTCGGCTTCTACTTCACCCGACAACTTCTCAAATGTCCCGGTCTGCATGGCTAGCCGGATGCGGTGCAACATGAACCACGCTGTCTTTTGCTGGACCCCAAGATCCCGCGCTAACTCATAAGAGCTAATGCCGTTCTTGCAGTTGACGAGCATCCACATCGCCGAAAGCCATTTGTCCAACCCTATCGGAGAGTCTTCCATGACGGTCCCGACCTTGACCGAAAACTGCTTCTTGCACTCCCGGCACTTCCACACGCGCCGGGTCTTGAGGTAATAATGTCTCTCATCCATAGTTCCGCACGCTGGGCAAACGGGGGCTTCGGGCCAGCGTGCTTTGGCGAAGTATTCAGTAGCAACGTCCAGATCGGAGAAATAACGTATCGCTTCCAGTAACGTTTTTGGCTGATTTGCAGGCTTTTCCATACTCAAAGTATACTACATTTTGGTGAGTCAACTACGTTATTGCCTTCGTTAAAGCTCGTCGTAGACACCCTCCTTCCGTCACGGACTCGTTGAGTTTATCTCCACGCTGTTCGGTCGTCCGCCGATACGCGCAGGTATCCGGTAGGTCCGGTTCGGGCTGAGAGTTTCGCTTATACTCTTTGTGTAGGTATGCAAGGAAAGGGAAGTCGAGCGCCGGACTTTGTGAGACCGGCGGCGTGTGAGGAGGCGATGTTGTCCAGCATGGAGAAACCCTGGCTAGGAGTATACGAGGGCCACGTGGAACCAGAGGTCGAGGTTCCTTCAGGGTCGTTGCACAACTTCATGGTTGGGGCGGTCGAGAAGCATAGAGAGAAGACCGCGCTGACTTTCTTTGGGACGAACATCTCGTTTTCCCGGCTCGAAGAGATGGTTGAGAAGATGGCGGCGGCGCTCTCGGCGAGTGGGGTCGGGAAAGGAGACCGGGTCGCCCTGATGCTCCCGAACTGTCCGCAGTACGTTGTGAGCTTCTTCGCTACCGTCAGGCTCGGTGCCATAGTCACGCAGCTCAACCCGATGTACGTCGAGCGGGAGATCGAGCACATCGTCAACGACTCCGGCGCGGAAACGATCGTCGTCTACACCGACATGTACCCCCGAGTAAAAGCGATCCTGCCCGACACGGACCTCCGCAACGTCGTGGTCGTTGACTTCCAGGGCGAAACCGAAGGACTCGACGAGGACCATCGCAGCTTCGACGAACTTATCGGGATGGACGCGGAGACAGCCCCGGAGGTCGAGATAGACCCGGCCGAGGATGTAGCGGTCCTGCAATACACGGGCGGGACTACGGGCGTCTCGAAGGGGGCTATGCTGACGCATCGCAACCTCATAGCCAACGTGCACCAGACGCTGGAGATATTTCTGGCCGACTCCTCGGCTTTCGAGGATAACCAGAAGGTCATCGGCGTCCTGCCTTTCTTCCACATCTACGGCCTGACGTGCGTGATGATCTTCGGTCTCGTCCAGGGCCTGAACCAACTCCTCGTTCCACGCTTCGACGCGCGGCAGGTTCTGGAGCTTGTGAGGGACGAGGAACCGACGATGCTCTCCGGGGTACCGACGATGTACATGGCGCTCGTGAGCAGCGGAGAAGACCTCAAAGAGTACGGTTTTGACCGGGTTGAGATCTTCAACTCCGGCGGCGCCTCCCTTCCGGTGAACCTGCTCCGCTCCTTCGAGGAGAAAGCCGGACGGCCGCTCTTCGAGGGCTACGGGCTCTCCGAAGCCTCTCCCGTGACGCACAACAACCCGCCCTTCACCACCCACGGCCGCGAAGGCAGCATCGGCGTCCCGATTCCGAGCACCGACTGCAAGATAGTCGACGTGGACGATGGCTCGCGGGAGATGCCGATCGGGGAGAGCGGAGAACTTCTCATCAAAGGCCCCCAGGTCATGAAGGGCTACTGGAACATGCCCGACGAGACCGCCGGCACACTAAAGGACGGCTGGCTCTACACCGGCGATGTAGCCCGGATGGATGAGGACGGCTACTTCTACATCGTGGACCGGAAGAAGGACATGATCGTCGCGAGCGGATACAACGTCTACCCCCGCGAGATCGAAGAAGTCCTCTTCGAACACCCCGACGTCGCCGAAGCGGTCGCGGTCGGTATCCTCGACGAGTACCGGGGCGAGACGGTCAAAGCATTTGTAGTGATGAAGCAAGATAAAGATACAAATGAGGAGGACGTGCTCGCTTTCTGCAAAGAGCGGCTCGCGCCGTACAAGGCTCCGAAGGAAGTGGAGTTCCGGGACGAGTTGCCCAAGAGCGCGGTAGGTAAGATGCTCCGGCGGGTGCTGGCTGACGAGGAGCGGGAGAAGACGGCGGCGGGTTCCGGGGCGGCGGAGACTCCTCCGTCGCTGAGTTAGAAAGGGGATGGTGGAGAGTTTGAGTACTTTGGATCTCTTCCGGCTCGACAGCAAGACGGCTATTGTAACGGGTGGCGGGCGTGGTCTCGGACGCTACATGGCCGAAGCCCTCTCCGAGGCAGGGGCGAACGTCGTCCTCTGTTCCCGCAAGAAAGAGTCTCTCGAAGAAGTACGGCGGGGGATAGAGGGTCGGGGCGGGAAGGCGATAGCTCTGGAGTGCGACGTGACCGACCCCGAGAGCGTGGAAGGAGTCGTCTCAGCGGCGGTGGAGAGTTTCGGAAGCGTCGACATTCTGGTCAACAACAGTGGGGCTACGTGGGGCGCCCCGGCGGCCGAGATGCCGGTTGAGAAATTCGATCAGGTGATCGCCGTAAACCTGCGTGGGTCGTTTCTGATGGCCCAGGCGGTCGGGCGGCGCATGATCGAGGTGGGATCCGGCGGCAACATAATCAATATCTCCTCCGTGGCGGGGCTTGTCGGGGGGCATCCGGACTACATGCAGACCATCGGGTACAGTTCCAGTAAGGGTGCGATCATCTCCATGACCCGAGACCTCGCGACGAGTTGGGCGCCTCACGGTATCTCGGTAAACGCAATAGCGCCCGGCTGGTTCCCGACCAAGATGAGCGGAGGCCTGATCGCCAAGTTCGAGGAGCGGATGCTCGAAGGCATCCCGCTCCACCGCTTCGGCAACCCCGAGGACCTCAAAGGCGTAGTCGTCTTTCTCGCCTCGCCAGCCGCAGCCTACATGACCGGGCAGACCATCGCCGTGGATGGCGGCGCCACCGCCTGGTAAGAAACAGCAGCCAGGATCGCGTACAATCTTCCGCTGTTAACCGTTATCGACCTGTACCGTTGCAGCGGGGCATCGCGAAAATACGATCGGTGTTCCAGCGAGATGAATACTAAAGCCGGAGACGGGGTAAAAGAACGCGGAAGAGTCGATAACAGATCGACGGCCTTTCGGTTCGTCTTAGAGGACGAGCGACCGGCCCCAAAAAATGGAGGTTTTGTGGAAGAGAAGACTTATACACAGGAGCGCGTGGGTATCGGAAGCCGGTTCCCGCGAGCCTGGAAGATCGGGATGGGCACACTGACGGTTGCGGCGACGTTGAGCCTGGCGGCATGCGGCGGTGGCGGCAACAGCAACAATAACAGTGGCGGGAAGAAGAGCAGTGGCGGCTCTGGGAGTGGATCCAAAACATCCGCGGTGAGCGGCGGCGGTAGTACGATGGGCGGCTCCACCATGGGCGGTGGTTCCACGATGATGGGTGGCTCTACCATGATGGGTGGCTCTACCATGATGGGTGGCTCTACCATGATGAGTGGCGGCAGCACCGCGATGGGCGGCGGTTCCACTATGATGGGTGGAACGGCGATGTCCGGCGGTAAGATCACCAGCATACAGTCCATCCTAAACGCGAAAAACCCCAAGAACCTCGTCGGCAAGAAGGCGAAACTCTCTGGCGTCAAGGTTCAGAACGTGGTTAGCGATACCGCTTTCACTGTCGGACCGAGCGCCAGCAAGCAGATACCAGCCGTGCTGATCGCAGAGGTGATGGGCAAAAAGTCCGACAAGAAGGTCAACATTAACAAGGGCCAGAAGGTCATGCTGACGGGTATTGTAAGGAAGATCCCGAAGATCGAAGCCGCCCGCAAGAAGCTTGGACTGGGCAGTGCGGCGTCGCTCAAGGGAAAACAGTTCTTCCTGGCTGTCCACAAAGTGAAAGTAACCGGGAAGTAAGACCTACCGCCTGCAGATAAGAATAAGCCTCTCGGCCGCGCGACCAACTGAATTACGGTCGCGCGGTCGGCTTTGCTCCGGTGGTTGGGGCGCGGCGCGAACCCTGAGAAGGGGCTAGAATCGTGGTCGTGATCCGGCGCTACTATGGCAGGAACCTTCGTACCGCAGTCGGGGCGAGCGGCGCGCCCTACGGCTACACGCTGACCACCTGGACTACCGGCGCGGTACTCGTCCACGCGCGCGGGCTGCCGACGACGGTCCAGGCCTTCCTGTTTATGGTCGGCGCCGTGTTGGGCTTCGCCCTTGTTGGGATAGCAGCCTTCGGCGGGCACAGAGCCAGGTTCAGGGAAGAGCCGCGCAAGTCCGCGCTGTGGGGAAACTTCCACATCTTCTCCGTCGGGTCGTCTATCGGGGCGGCCTCGCTGGTAGCCCACCTGATCGACAACGTCGTCGTCTGGCCGGCCACGGCTTTCGTCGCCACGACCATCTACCTGCTCGTGCTCGGGGTCGAGTTCGCTGCAGCTGACGAGCGAGACCCGGAAAGATAGTAGACGCGCTCGACGGTCATTTGATTTCGCTTAGAATAGGTTCTCGCGCAAACGTATTTCAAGCTTTTTGAGGAGTAGTGAACTCATGTCGGACGTAACGGTTATAGGAGGCGGTCTTGCCGGGAGCGAGGCTGCCTGGCAGGCGGCGGAGGCCGGTTGTTCGGTCGAGTTGTGGGAGATGCGGCCGGTAAAGGAAACTCCGGCGCACCGCACGGATCAATTCGCCGAGTTGGTCTGCTCCAACTCTTTAGGCAACCGCTCGCTGACAACCGCATCCGGCCTCTTGAAAGAAGAGTTGCGGAGGCTCGGGTCGGTGATCCTGCACTGCGCCGAAGAGAACTCAGTTCCCGCCGGCGGCGCCCTGGGCGTCGCGCGGGAAGGCTTCCCCCAGGCTGTTACCGAAACGGTCGGCTCACACCCGAACATCGAAGTCATCAGGAAGGAGATGGTAGAGATACCGTCCGGCCCGGTCGTGATAGCCACGGGGCCTCTCACCTCCGACGCCCTTGCCGATGAGATAGAGGCACTCTCGGGTGAGAGGCTCTACTTCTACGACGCCGCCTCCCCGATAGTCCACCGCGAGTCTTTGGACGAAGACGTCGTCTACCTCGCCTCCCGCTACGGTAAGGGCGAGGCCGCATACCTCAACTGCCCGATGGACCGCGAGCAGTACTACGCCTTCGTCGAGGAACTGGCGACTGCAGAGCTTAGTCCCATAAAAGACTTCGAGGAGGACCTGTACTTCGAGGGATGTTTGCCCGTCGAGACCATAGCCCGGCGCGGCCCTGAAACTTTACGCTTTGGCCCGATGAAGCCGGTCGGATTGCCGGACCCGCGCACCGGCGAGGAATCTTACGCCGTCGTGCAGCTCCGTCAGGACGACGCGGAGGGCAACCTCTTCAACATCGTCGGCTTCCAGACGCGGCTCAAGTGGGGCGAGCAAAAGCGAGTATTCCGAATGATCCCCGGTATGGAAAACGCCGACTTCGCCCGCATGGGCGTGATGCACCGAAACACGTATCTCCCCTCCAATGAGGTGCTCGAAGCCACCATGCGGATAAGGACCGACCTCGGAGAGAGACCACTCTTCTTCGCCGGTCAGCTAACCGGGGTCGAGGGCTACGTCGAGAGCACTGCGATGGGCCATATAGCAGGGACCAACGCCGCGAAACTGGCGCGCGGCGAGGAGCCGATCACGATACCGCGCGGCACGATGATGGGCGCCCTGGCACACTACATCACCACCAAGGAAGGCACGCTCCAGCCCATAAACTCAAACTGGGGCCTCGTACCGGCCGCTTCCAAGCGAGAGAACGGCCGCCGTCTCTCCAAGCCCGAGCGCCGCGAACGTCAGGCGGAGATGGCGCTGGCCGCGTTGGAGGAGTTCGTGTTTGCCAGCCAGTCCGCCGGTCAGCTAGTCAGCCGAAGATACGCAAGCATTACCTCCGGTTATCCACGCCTCCGCAACGCGTGATGATACTTTCGCTGCGGTGTTGCGGAATGCTGACAAGCTGAAACGCTAAAGCTTCGCCGAGGCTTCTGTTCGGAGTGCGGAATCCAGGATGGTTTCGACTAGCTGCTCAAAGGAAGTGCCGGCGGCTTCGGCGGCGAGGGGGAGGGTCGAGGTCTCGGTGAAGCCGGGGATGGTCTTAACGTCGATTACCCAGGGAGTTTCGTCTTCGAGGATCATATCCACGCGCGCGAAGCCGGAGCAGCCTAAAATCCGGTAGGCTCTCAAGGATGCTTCTTCGGCGTGGACGGCGGCTTCGGGCGGGACTTCCGGCGGAATGGCGAAGTCGGTGGCGCCGGGGGTGTACTTGGCCTCGAAGTTGTAGGCGCCTTCGCGCGGTCGTATCTCCACGAGCCCCAGGACGCGCGGGACTTCTCCTGAGGGCTCAAGGATCGGGGCGGCCAACTCCGTACCCTCCACCCACCGCTCCAGTACGATCTTCGCGTCGTAGCCGAACGCCTCGTATACGGCGTCCAACAAACCGTCTGGCCCCTCGACCCGCGTGAGACCGAACCCCGAACCCTCCCGAGCGGGCTTCACGACCAGCGGATATCCCAGAAAGTCTGCCGCGGATTGCAGGGCGGCCGCCGCTCCCATCTCGTTCATCGCCCGCCGGAGAAAGGTCCTGAATGGCGGTGTCTCGACACCCGCCGCCCGGAGCGAACGCTTGGCGTAATCTTTATCCATGCAGCGGATGCTGGAGAGAGGACCACTACCGGTGTACGGTATCCCCAAAGTTTCGAGCAGAGCCTGAACTGTGCCGTCCTCGCCGCCGGGACCGTGCAGGCAGACGAAAGCCGCCTCCGGTGCGAGCTCTAGGAGATTCTCGGTCGTTGTTTCTTCGATGTCGAGGGCGTGTACCTCATGGCCGAGGCGTTCGAGGGCGTGCTGGACGCGCCGCCCGGTAATTATGGAGACGTCCCGCTCCATAGAGTGCCCACCGCAGAGGACCGCCAGTCGCGCCACGCTCGCCTCCTAGCGTTCTCTGGCGACGCCACCGGGCGACGCGCTCCGCCCGCCGTCCCGGTCCGGGGTTCTCTGCGCGCCGCGTTCCAGGTTGGTGCGGAGTTCCGCCCTCTCCCGGATCACCTCTGCAAGGATCTCTATGCCCCGCCGGATCTTCTCCGGCTCGACGAACGAGAAGTTGAGCCGCATGCAATTCTTTCCCGCACCGCCTGCGTAGAAGCCTTCGCCGGGCACGTAGGCGACATTCTTCGCGATGGCGAGTGGGAGCATGGCTGTAGTATCCAGGTACGAGGGAAGCGTCGCCCACACGAAAAGGCCACCCTCCGGGTGCGTCCAGTGGACCTCCTTCGGCATGAATTCGGCGAGTGCGTCGAGCATCGCATCCCGGCGCTCGCGGTAGATGCCGTTCAGGCGCTTCACGTAAGCCCTCCAGTCGGCGTTCTGGAAGTAGGAGGAGATCAGCATTTGGGAAAGGTTCGAGGAGCAGAGGTCAGCACCTTGTTTACCCACGTTGATCTTGTGCAGTATCCCCGGCTGGGCGTGTACCCACCCGAGCCTGACGCCCGGTGCGAAGATCTTCGAGAACGTCCCGAGGTACACGACCCGATCAACGTCTCCCGTCTCCTCTAGTTCCAGCGCCGCCAACGTCGGTAGTGCCTCGCCCTCGAAGCGGAGCATCCCGTAGGGATTGTCTTCGAGCACGATCAGGTCGAACTCGCGGGCGAGTTGGAGTAGATCCCGCCTCCTCTCGGCGGCGAGCGTCACCCCGGCCGGGTTCTGGAAGTTCGGGACGGTGTAGATAAACTTTATGCTCTGTCCCTGCTTGCGGGCCTTATTAAGCGTCTCGCGGGCGGCTGATGGGATCATGCCTGCCCGGTCCATCGGCACGTGCGCGATGCGTGGCCGGTAAGCCGCGAAGGCGTTCAAGGCCCCCGCGTAGGTCGGGCCTTCGCAGAGGATGCCGTCGCCCTCGTTCAAGAACACCCGTGCGACCAGGTCCAGACCCTGCTGGGCGCCGGTAGTCGTAAAGACACTCTCCTGGCGGGCGGGAGTTCCCTCGGCGGCCATAACGTCCACTATGACGTCTTTGATCTCCTCCAGTCCCGCCGTCGGGCCGTATTGCAATGCGCGCGCGGAGTCACCGGCGATGCTGCCCGCCAGCTCCCGGAACGCCTCCTCGCCGAAGGCTTTGGTGTCCGGGAAGCCGCCGGCGAGTGAGATGATGCCGGGCCGCGAGAGGGTGCTCATCAGGTCGCGCGTGGCGGCGGTCTTCATCCCCTTTACCCGATCCGCATATAGGAAGTCGAACCGGTCGAGGTCTACGAGCGGCAACGCCTTCTCCTTTTCCAGTCATTCGGCATGGTGAAGTCCCTTTTATACACAGGATCAACCCTATCATAAGGGTTGCATCAATTGTAGACTCGACAGTGTGAAACCAATCTTCGTGACCTCCAACGAGAATAAAGCGCGAGAAGCCGCGAGGATACTAGGTGTGGAACTTGACCGGGCCTCACCAGACGTACCCGAGATACAGTCACTCGACATCGCCGAAGTCGCCGCCGCCAAAGCGCTCTCCGCCCGCGAAGCTCTTGGTGAGCCGCGTCGGCTGGTCGTCGTGGAAGACTCCGGACTCGTGGTCGAAGCGTGGGGAGGCCTCCCCGGAGCTTTTACGAAGTGGTTCCTCATGGGCGCGGGCGTGGAAGGTCTGCTCCGCATGCTTCACGAATGGGAAGACCGGAGCGCTGTGGCCGTGTGCGTGGTCGCGGTCGCGAACCCGGATGGCCGGGTGCGTACCTTTCCTGGCGAGGTTCGGGGCTCGGTGGCAGGCGAGGCACGAGGATCAAACGGCTTCGGATGGGACCCAATCTTCATCCCAGAAGGCCGGAAACTCACCTACGCCGAAATGGGCGACGCAAAGCACGAAGACTCTCACCGCACGCGGGCTTTCCGGGCGGCGAGGAAGTGGATGGAAGACCGATAGATCAGGGCATCACAATAAGCGGGAACTTGCGGGCAGTATTGACGACTCTCCTCCTGAGCCTCATCGTGATCGTGGCAGGTTGCGCTCAGACTGGGAATTTTATCGATTGTGCTCCTCCCACTATACAAGCGAAACCGGAGCGTGCGGCCTCGGCTGAGACGTTCCGGCTCCGTGGCGGGCCTTTTGGCAGCGGTGATTGTGGAGATCCGGGCAAGCCACTCAGGAATATCCCCATAGACTTCCGCCAGGGTGGAAAGACCTGGCATCTCGCCACCGTCGACGCTGGCTCCGATTATACTTTCGACGTAAAGGTGAGAGTCCCTGCCGATGCCAAGCCCGGAGCGGCCGTAGTTACCGCTACCAGCAGCGTCGGTGAGAAAAAGCAGCGTTTCCGGATACTCGAAGGTGGTGGCAGTACCGCTCCATAGAGCAGTTTTCGCTGAAACGCTGACAAGCTGAAGTGCTGACCTGCTAACAGGCGACTGGTAGGTTCGGCGGGTTAGTCACAAAATTCGTCTATGCCAGATATAGAGGACACGCTTGCAAAGAAAGAGTTCTGGTATTCTGTGACCTGGGTAGTTCTTGTAGGTAGTTGGAGAGAAGGGGAAACTCATGACGGCTGAGAACGAGCGGAGCGAGGGTGGGGTAGCCACCAGCTCGGAACGCCTGGTGGACCTGTATCGGAAGATGGTGCTCGTACGCACCTTCGAGGAGGCGTGCCAGAAAGGTTTCCGGCAGGGTAAGATCGGCGGTTACCTGCACGTGTATATCGGAGAGGAGGCGGTCGCTGTCGGGTTCCTCGACGCTTACCAGGAGGATGACAAGGTCATCACCGCCTACCGCGACCATCCTCACGCCCTGCTGCTGGGCGCGGACCCGAAAGAGGTTATGGCAGAGCTTTACGGCAAGGGGACCGGGCTTGTTAAGGGCAAGGGAGGTTCGATGCACCTCTTCGACGTGGAGCGGGGCCTGATGGGCGGATACGGTATCGTCGGCGGCCACATACCGCTCGGGGTCGGCATGGCGTATTCGATGCGCTACCAGGAGACGGACCACATCTGCCAGCTCTTCCTGGGCGACGGCTCGATGAGCCAGGGAGCCTTCCACGAGGCGGCAAACCTGGCCGGACTGTGGGGCAAGGACGGCATGTGCCCGGTCGTCTTCATCGTGGAGAACAACCAGTATGGGATGGGTACCTCCGTCGAGCGGACGACGGCCATGACGGACCTGGCCGCAAAGTTCAACTCTTACGGTATAGAGAACGAGAAGGTCGACGGGATGGACCTCGAAGCGGTCCTGGAGTGCGCCGAGCGGGTGACGGAGCAAGTCCGGGAGAGCGGGACTCCGTATGCGATCGAGGCACTGACTTACAGGACGGCTCCCCACGGCGCGGCGGACTTCATGGAGAAGTACCGCGACAAAGAAGAGGTCAACGAGTGGCGCGAGCGGGACCCGATCGGGCTCCTGGAGCAGAAACTACTCGACTCCGACGCGCTGGACGAGGACAAGCTAAAAGAGATCAAAGACGAGTACAAGGAGCAGATAGACGAAGCCGTGAAGTTCGCCGACGAGAGCGACCAGCCGCCCGAAGAGGAACTTTACACGGACGTCTACTCCGGCGAAGACGAGTACATGGG